>JBDLUG010000091.1:0-6659 GCA_039805405.1 Bacteroidota bacterium | reverse complement strand
TAAAATGCGTTCCAAGGCCACCACGTGGGCGGCGGCGAGGTCCACGACGTGGATGTAGTCGCGAATGGCGGTTCCGTCGCGGGTCGGGTAGTCGTTGCCGTAGACCTGAAGGGGTCCACGCAAGCCCGCTGCGCTCTGGGTAATGAACGGAACCAGGTTCTGGGGCACGCCGAGCGGAAGCTCACCAATGCGCGCCGAAGCATGTGCTCCGATCGGGTTAAAGTAGCGCAAGGCAATCACCTTGAGGCCAAAGGCCCGCACGGCGTCGCGAAGCACCTCCTCGCCCACCTGCTTGGTGTTGCCGTAGGGCGACTCGGCGGGCTTGATGGGCGCGGTCTCGGGAATGGGCAGCGCATCGGCCTGGCCGTAGACGGTGCAGGATGAGCTGAAGATGAGTCCGCACTGCTGCGTCCGCTGGTAGTCGAGCAGGTTGAGCAGCGAGTCGAGGTTGTTGCGGTAGTAGGCGATGGGCTCGGCCACGCTCTCCCCCACCGCTTTGTGGGCGGCAAAGTGAATGATTCCGTCGAAATGGCGGTCGGCGAGGAAGGCCTCGGTCGCGGTTCGGTCGGCCAAATCGACATTGACCCACTCGGGGCGGACGCCTGAAATGGCTTCGATGCCGTCGAGCACTTCGGCCCGCGTGTTGTTGAGGTTGTCGGCCAAGACCACGCGGTAGCCGCGGGCAATCAGGTCCACGGCGGTGTGCGAGCCGATGTAGCCGAGGCCGCCGGTTACAAGTACGGACTTCACTTGCTGTAGGCTTTAAAGTCGCGGTGCTCCTGCTTGTAGAGCAGGTCGTCGGGCAGGTTGCGGAACGCGTCGTACGTGATTTTAAGGCCTTCGGCGCGGCTGACCTTGGGTTCCCAACCGAGGATCTCGCGGGCCTTGGTGATGTCGGGCTGGCGCTGGGTGGGGTCGTCTTTGGGCAGGGGCTTGTAGACGATTTTTTGGTCGGTGCCGGTGAGCTTGATAATTTCTTCGGCGAACTGCGCGATGGTGATTTCGTCGGGGTTTCCGACGTTGACCGGGTAGGGGTAGTCGCTCAGCAGCAGTCGGTAGATGCCCTCGACCAGGTCGTCGACGTAGCAGAAGCTGCGGGTCTGGCTGCCGTCGCCAAAGACGGTGAGGTCTTCGCCGCGCAGGGCTTGGCCGATGAATGCGGGCAGCACGCGGCCGTCGTTGAGGCGCATGCGGGGTCCGTAGGTGTTGAAGATGCGAATGATGCGGGTTTCGAGGCCGTGGTAGGTGTGGTAGGCCATGGTCATGGCCTCTTGGAAGCGCTTGGCCTCGTCGTAGACGCCGCGCGGACCGACCGGGTTGACGTTGCCCCAGTACTCCTCGGTTTGGGGGTGCACGAGCGGGTCGCCGTAGACTTCAGAGGTCGAAGCCACCAGGATGCGCGCCTTTTTGGCCAGGGCGAGGCCGAGGCAGTTGTGGGTTCCGAGCGAACCCACTTTAAGCGTTTGAATCGGGATCTTCAGGTAGTCGATCGGCGAGGCCGGCGACGCGAAGTGCAGGATGTAGTCCAGCGGCCCGTTGAGGTGAATGTGGGTGCTGACGTCGTGGTGCACAAACGAAAACTGCGAAAGCCCCTGAAGGTGCTCGATGTTGCGCAGGTCGCCGGTGATGAGGTTGTCCATGGCGACGACCTCGTAGCCCTCGCGAATGAAGCGGTCGCAGAGGTGCGATCCGAGGAAGCCGGCCGCGCCGGTAATGAGAATTCGAGGCATAGAATTAGAGTACGCCGATTCCGGAATAGGTGAAGTCAAGGGCGCGAAGTTCGGTTCCGCTGTAAATGTTGCGGCCGTCGAATACCACGGGCTGGCGCAGGGCGTCCTTCACGCGGCTCCAGTTGGGCACGCGGAACTCGCTCCACTCGGTGATCAGCAGCAGGGCGTCGGCGCCGGTCAGGGCCTGGTAGGCGTCGGCGGCGTAGGTGATGCGGTCCTGCAGCTGGTGCTTGGCCTCTTCCATCGCCACGGGGTCGTAGGCGGTGACGGTGGCTCCGAGCGCCATCAGGGCTTCGGCGATGACCACTGAAGGGGCCTCGCGCATGTCGTCGGTTTGCGGCTTGAAGCTCAGGCCCCAGAAGGCAAAGTGCTTGCCGCGCAGGTCGCTGCCGAAGTGGGCCTTGATTTTGGACACCATCACGCTCTTTTGGGCGTCGTTGACGGCCTCGACGGCCTCGAGGATGCGCATCGTGTAGCCCTGCTCCTTGGCGGTGCGCGCCAGGGCCTTGACGTCTTTGGGGAAGCAGCTTCCGCCGTAGCCAATGCCCGGGTAAATGAACTTGGTGCCGATGCGCGGATCGCTGCCAATGCCCTTGCGGACCTGGTTGACGTCTGCGCCCATGATTTCGCAGAGGTTGGCGATGTCGTTCATGAACGAAATCTTGGTGGCCAGCATGGCGTTGGCGGCGTACTTGGTCATTTCGGCCGACGGAATATCCATAAAGAGCACCGGGTGGCCGTTGAGGGTGAAGGGCTTGTAGAGGCGGGCCAGCACGTCTTGGGCGCGCTCGGATTCGACGCCGCAGACGATGCGGTCGGGCTTCATGAAGTCGTCGATGGCCGCGCCCTCTTTGAGGAATTCGGGGTTGGACGCCACGTCGTAGGTTAGCTTGGAACCGCGGGTGTCGAGGGCCGCGCGCAGCGCTCCGCGCACCTTTTCAGCCGTACCCACTGGCACCGTGCTCTTGGTGATCACCACCAAGTAGTCGGTCATGGTGCGGCCAATGCCGTCGGCCACCGCCAGCACGTACTGCAGGTCGGCGCTGCCGTCTTCGCCCGGAGGCGTGCCCACCGCGATGAACGCCGCTTCAGAACCCTGAATCGACGCCGCGAGGTCGGTCGAAAAGTGCAGGCGTCCGGCAGATACGTTGCGCGCCACAATGGCGTCGAGGCCGGGCTCATAGATCGGCAAAATCCCCTTGTGGAGGTTGGCGATCTTGGCTTCGTTGACGTCCACGCAGGTGACGTCCATGCCGACGTCGCTAAGGCAGGCTCCGGTGACGAGGCCGACGTAGCCGGTTCCTACTACGGTGATTTTCATGAGGCGAAAAAGGTTTGGATGGATTGGATAATGAGGTCTTGCGTCGCCGCAGTTAGCTCGGTGTGCATGGGCAGCGAAAGAACTTCAGCACAGAGCTGCTCGGCGACCGGAAAACTTCCTTCAGGGTAGCGCTCTGAACGGTACGCCAGCTGGCGGTGCAGCGGCAGAGGGTAGTAAATCATCGACGGGATTCCATCGGCCTTGAGGTGCTCAGCTAGCGCGTCGCGGCGGCCATCGGCCACCCTAAGGGTGTACTGGTGAAAGACGTGCGTGGATTCCGGGCGGCGGACCGGTGTTTGAACCCCTGCGACGCCGGAGAGCCCCGCGTCATATCGGTCGGCGGCGGCTTGGCGGGCTGCGGCGTAGCCGTCTAGGTGGCGCAGCTTCACGCGAAGCACCGCGGCCTGCAGGGTGTCGAGGCGGCTGTTGCAGCCCACCACGTCGTGGCGGTACTTAACTTTTTGGCCGTGGTTGGCCATCATACGGATTTGTTGGGCCAAAGCGGCGTCGCGGGTGAACACTGCGCCCCCGTCGCCCATGCATCCGAGGTTTTTGGACGGAAAAAAGCTCGTGCACCCGATGGTCCCGAGGGTTCCGAGGGCGAGGGTGCGGCCGTCGCTAAAGGTGTAGCGGGCACCGAGGGCCTGGGCGGTGTCTTCGACCACGGGGATTCCGCGCTCGTTCGCCAGCGCCAGCAGCGCGTCCATGTCAGTGCCCTGCCCGTACAGGTGCACCGGCACAATGGCCTTGGTCTGCGGCGTGATGGCTGTGCGAACTTGGTCGAGGTTGAGTGCGAAGGTGTCGGCGTCGACATCTACGAGGACGGGCGTGAGTCCGAGCAGTGCAATCACCTCAGCTGTAGCTACGTATGTGAACGTTGCGGTAATCACTTCGTCGCCCGGCTGCAGGCCGAGGGCCATGAGGGCGATTTGCAGCGCGTCGGTTCCGTTGGCGCAAGGGATCGTATGCACGCCCTCGCCGAGGTAGGCGCTGAGCTCGCTCGCGAATGCAGTCACGTCGGGCCCCTGGATGTAGGCGGCCTCGTGGCTCGCGCGGATCAGAGCTTGGTCGAGTTCGGATTGGATGCGCGCGTGCTGTCCGACGAGGTCAACCATCGGAATCGGCGGGTTAAACGGCAGGTTTTGGGCCATAAGCCGCAAAGGTAACCCATGCCGGGGGCGTGGCATAGGCCGAGCGGTTGCGCTACCTTCGCAGCATGCGCATTTTATCTGCACTTTGGGTCCTTGCCCTCGGAACCCTCGCCGGGTCGGTCCATGCCCAGGAAGTTCCGCGGTTTCGAATCCATGTCGCTCCAGGCATTGAAGCCCCAATGGGCGCGTGGCGCGCCGACTACGGCAACGCCGGAGTCGTTCGCATCATTGGCGACCTCAGCCTGACCCCTCGCCAGTACGTGTGGGGCGACTATACAGCCCGATTCAGCGGCGGAGTCCGCAATACCGACCAAATTCTCGACTTCTTAGTCAACGAAGATGGCTACATCATGGGCAACGACGGAAGTCCCGCGCTCGTGCGCCTCGAGGGCCGCGGAGCCAATGCCGCCGTGGGCTACGGGTACCGCGCATGGATGAAGGGGCCCAATTCCGCCGCAATTGAGTTGGGAGGCGTGCTGATGAGCCACAAAATCTGGTTCAACAATTCGGGCGGAGTCCCCATGCTCACCAAACCCTATGTGTACGGGTTGGACCGGCTGCGCCGCGGTCTCGGCCTTCAGGCCGCCCTGCGCTACAGCTACTTTGACCCCAACGGAGTGGTCAACTTTTCGGTGGCGATTCGCGGCGGAACCGCACGTACCGACTACGTACGCGGCTACTACTACGGGTCCACCAACCAACCCTTCCCCGAGGCGCAGTGGGACGGATTCCTCGGCCTCGAGTTCACCTGGTACCTTCCGCTCGCGGGCCGTGTCGGAACTCCCGAGGGTACGAAGGCCACCCCCAACCAACCCAAGGTCCGCTACTACCAGTGAGCCTCGCCGGAGTCGTTTTTGGCGCCGCCAGCCACGCCGCCGCACTCTTTGGGCACGCCAAGGCCCGCGCATGGTGGACCGGCCGACTTATTCCCGCCCCCGAGGGACCCTTTGACCTTTGGATTCACGGCGCCTCATGGGGCGAGTTCTGGATGCTCGAGCCACTCGTCCGCACGTGGGCTTCCTCTGGCAAGCGAATTCTCATCACGTTTTTTTCACCCAGCGGAATCCACGGCTGGCACCGGTATTCCGCCCCTGAAGGAGTGGTCGCGGCGCTGGTTCCGCCCGACTTCAACCCCTACGTGCGCCGGTTTGTGGACCGCGTCCAGCCCAAGGCCCTTGTCGTGCTGCAGACCGACCTCTGGCCCACGTTGGTGCACCAATGCCTTCGACGCGGAATCCCCTACGGCGTAGCCTTTGCCCACGTACCTGCCAGCCACCGTTGGTGGTCAGTGCTTGGCTTCAGCGACCGCAGGCTTCTGCGCCAAGCCGCCTTCGTCGGACTTCAGCACCCCACGGGCCTCCAGCCCGCCCTTCGGGCCGGCCTTCCGGCCCTCGTGCTCGGCGACGGGCGGTTTGATGCCGCCGCCGCGCGCATCGCGCGTGGTGAAGCCCCACTCCCCTCCTGGGACACCTTTCGCGACCACCGACCCGTCCTCGTCCTGGGGTCTACCTGGCCCGAAGACGAGGCCCTCTGGCTCCCTGTCCTCATGCGGCGCACCCACTGGAAGTTTGTCTTCGCCCCCCACGACCCGGCCCACGCCAACGAACTCATCGGCCGCCTTCCTCAGCCCGCGCTGCGCAGCAGCGCGTGGCCATCCTACCGCCCCGACGAACTCGAAAACCACCGCGTCCTCGTCGTCGACCAACTCGGAGTCCTCTTCGGCCTCTACGGCGGCGCCCAAGCCGCCTTCGTCGGCGGCGCCTTCAAACAGGGCCTTCACAATATTATCGAACCCCTCTCCTGGGGCCTACCTGTAGCATTTGGACCGGACCTCGGCCGCCACTGGGAAGCCGAAGAAGCCATTCGCGACGGAGTCGCCCAAAAAGTCACGGACCTCAACCAAGCCCTCGCTTGGCTTGACACCATCGAGCACCTGGCTCCCCAGCGTACTTGGGCCGAATCCCGGCAAGGCGCACTCGGCACCCTAGCGAAACTCGTCGACCAAAAGCTTGAAGCTGGCAACTAGTTACTGGTCACCGGTTTCTTTCCTCACTCAGCAGGGGCCTCCCTGGCCTCAGCCAAAGGCCAACGAGCCAACGAGCCAGTCTCAGCCAAAAGCCAACGAGCCAATCTCAGCCAATCTCAGCCAACGAGCCAACGAGCCAATCTCAGCCAAGCTCAGCCAAGCTCAGCCAAGCTCAGCAAGAACCCATACTCCATCGCCGTTTCGCGGTAGGATTCGTAGCGCCCACTGGCTCCGCCATGCCCCGTGTCCATGTTGCAGTACATGTAGAGGGGGGCTGAATTGGTCCGGCGTTCGCGAAGTCGAGCCACCCACTTTGCGGGCTCAAAGTACTGAACCTGGCTGTCGTGCAAGCCCGTGGTCACAAGCAATGGCGGGTAATCCTGCGCGGCAACATTGTCGTAGGGCGAATAGGACTTCATCCTAAAGTACGC
>JBDLUG010000090.1:0-6788 GCA_039805405.1 Bacteroidota bacterium | reverse complement strand
TCAGGTCACCAAGTCGACCCCAAGGGGTAGCGTCGACCATCCGCTGAACCCACTCACACTCGCCCTGGGCGCGGGAGCAACTTGGGTTGCGCGAAGCATGGACCGCAGTCCGGCCCACCTTCGCGACCAGCTCGCGGCGAGCCAAGCCCACCAGGGTTCTGCGCTGCTTGAAATCTACCAGAACTGCAACGTCTTTCACGACGGTGCCTTTGAGGCATGGACCGACAAGTCCAGTCAGGCGATGCATGCGGTATTCCTCGAAGAAGGCAAGCCCATTGCATGGGGCGGAACCGAGCCCAGCCACGCGCTTGCCTGGAACGGCGGACGTCCCGAAATCCGCGAGCTTGGCTCAGAATTCAGCCTTGCAGACGCCTGGGTGCACGACCCTAACGATCGCCTCAAAGCTTTTGCCCTTGCAGCGCTTGAGGGGCCGCTGCGCCCCTTCGGAGTGCTCTATGCCACCGAACGACCTGTCTTTGCGGCAAGCCACCAAGCCGGCATCCGACCACTCCATGAAGTGCTGCATTCTGGCCGCACCTGGACGGTAGAATAGTCGGCCGCTGCCGTAGGTTTGCAGACCGAATTCTACGAACAAACACAATTCCGCATGGGACGCGCATTTGAATACCGCAAGGCTCGCAAGATGAAGCGCTGGTCATCAATGGCCAAGGTTTTTACCCGCATCAGCAAAGACATCATCATGGCTGTCAAAGAGAGCGGGCCCAACCCTGAAGCGAACTCGCGCCTCAAGGCCTTGATGCAGAACGCACGCGACGCCAACATGCCCAAGGACAACGTGGAGCGCGCCATCAAGCGCGCCACGAGCAAGGACCAGGCCGACTACAAGGAGATGGTGTACGAGGGCTACGCTCCGCACGGAATCGCCATTCTCGTCGAAACAGCCACCGACAACGCTACACGGACGGTCGGCAACGTCCGCTCGTACTTCAACAAGTACAACGGCAGCCTGGGCACCAGCGGGTCGGTAGAGTTCATGTTTGAGCGCAAGTGCAACTTCAAGATTCCCAAGGGAAGCATCGACCTCGAGGAATTTGAGTTCGAAATGATCGACTTCGGCGTCGAAGAGCTCTTTATCGAGCACGACGAAGACAAAAACCTCGACACCATCTTTATGTACGCCCCGTTCAGCGAGTACGGTGCTATCACTAAGGCCCTTGAAGAGCGCGGACTCGAAATCTTGACTTCTGGATTTGAGCGCATTCCGATGGACACCAAAACGGTGACCCCCGAGCAGCAGGCCGACGTTGAAAAGCTCCTCGAAAAAATCGAGGAAGACGAAGACGTGCAGGCCGTCTACCACACGATGGCTGGTTAAACATTTAATGGTGACTGCGGTCACGCGCAGATTTGGGTAGGTGGCGGAATTTTGCCTCACTCAAATAATCTAGCAATGACCATCAACGAAGCCATTAACCACCCAAGTGCAACCATTATTGACGTGCGCAGCGAAGGCGAATTCGCCGGCGGCCACGTGAACGGAGCAGTGAACATTCCACTCCAGACGGTTCCGGACGAAATTGAAGCCATCAAGGCAATGCCACGCCCCGTCGTTCTATGCTGCGCCTCAGGCAACCGCAGCGGCCAGGCCCTCATGTACCTCCAAGCTCAAGGCCTCGACGGCCTGTACAACGGCGGCGGATGGGGACAAGTCCAAATTCACAAAATGTAACTGCGGCCATGTTTGGATTTCTCAAAAAACTCTTTGCTCCGGCAGAGGACCCCAAAGTCTGGGTAGCCCGCGGCGCCAAAATCATTGACGTTCGTAGCCCCGGGGAATTTGCCTCAGGCCATGCCTCTGGCGCAGTGAATATTCCGCTGGATCAGTTCGCAACCCAGGTTCCGAAAAAATTCAAGGACACGAACCAAGAATTTGTACTTTGCTGTGCCTCGGGCAACCGCTCGGGAATGGCCAAATCGATTATGGAACAAAAAGGATACACCCACGTACTCAACGGCGGACCTTGGACGCGACTTCGCGCATGGATCGTCGGACTGCTCGTCTTTGCATCTTCGGGAATCATGTCTGCCCAAAACCTGGATGTAGCGGGCTTTGAACGCGAGTCCAAAAAGGGAATCGTGGTCGACATTCGCACCCCAGGTGAAGTGGCTGACGGTATGATCGCAGGAGCCAAGCACATTGATTTTTATGATGCGGCCTTTATGACCAAGATGGCAGCGCTCGGCAAGGACAAGCCCATCTACATGTACTGCCGTTCAGGTGGCCGCAGCGGTCAAGCGCTTTCGAAGCTCAAGGCGGCTGGCTTTACCAAGGTCTACCACCTTCAGGGCGGAATGGGCGCATGGATGGCTGCCCGCAAACCTGTGGTTAAGAAATGAACGCCAAGTTCAACGAACTCGTCGGTGGGGACGACCCCGTCCTCGTAGATTTTTTTGCAGAATGGTGCGGGCCGTGCAAGAGCATGGCCCCCATTCTGGTTGAACTGCACCGACTAATGGAGGGACGCCTTCGCATCATCAAAATTGATGTAGACCGCAACCCTGCGGTGGCTCAGACCTACCGGGTTCAAGGCGTGCCAACGTTGGCACTCTTTCGCAACGGCGAAGTGGTATGGCGTCAGTCTGGCGTTGTTCCCGCGGCCGCGCTTCAGCGGACGCTCGAGCCCTTCTTAAATCGCTGATTCGGAGCCTGAACGGCAAATGCCGTCGGGTAGCGCGCACGCCACTTGCGAAGGGCGTATTCGGCTTCGAGCCGGCTTCCGTACACCCCGACAAATACCTTGAACTGCGGCTCGTCGAAGTGCAGTACCACGGGCACGGCCGCACCCACCGAATCCGAGAGGCGTGCATACACCGCATTGGCATCTGCGCGACGTCCTGCATAGACTTGGACACTGTAGCGCTCGGCCCCCTGACTACCGCTTGCACTCCGAGCGGATTTTTGGGCATTCGCACTTGCTTCCCAGTAGGAATGAAGGGCTCCTCCGCGGTCAGTGATCACTGAATCAGCGGAGTTGAGGTGAAGCGCGAGAAGTAGGGCAATCATGCATCAAAAGTAGCGGATTTTTTTGAGGGTGCGTCGGTGAAGTAACCTTGTTTAGAACCGTTTTAAATTAAAAATGCCTATGTCGGGAATAATTATGCCCGACCTCGTTCTGTTGTACTTTTGCGAAGCCTTAAAAAGCCACAGATTACCACACAGTATGCGCATGCGTTTCTCACCAATTGCTTCGCTGATTCGACGCTCGTTTCTTACGATTCTGTCAATCAGTCTCTTAAGCATATCTGCCTCGGGCGAGGTCAGCGCCGAAGCCGGCAAAAAACTATTTAAAGCGAATTGTGCGAGCTGCCACAAGCTCGATAAGAAGCTCGTGGGTCCAGCCCTCGGAGACGTGACTCAGCGTCGTTCAGAGGAATGGCTCCTCAAGTGGATTCGCAACAATGCGGAGTTCCGCGCCTCTGGCGACAAGGACGCGATTGCCATCTTTGAAGAGTACGGCGGTTCAGTCATGCAGGCATTCCCTGCGTTGACCGACGACGACATCAAGAGCATCCTCGCGTACACCATCGAGGGCGACAAAAAGGCGGCTCCAGCTCCTGCAGCTGACGCAGTTGCTGCACCGGCTGAAGGTGGCGACACCTCATCACCGTGGTTGGTGTACCTCCTCGGCGGATTTCTACTGATCAATCTGTACTTACTCCTACGTGTGCGCAACACGCTGAAGCAGCTTAACGGAGAGGATCCCACCAATCTGGTCGAAGACCTCGGCGTATTTAGCCGCATTCTGGTAGCCAACAAGCGCTTTATGACCTTTTTGACGGTTGTTCTGGCCTTGGGCTTCTTGTACGCTCTGTACAGCTTCCTCATGGGAATTGCCGTGGAGCAGAACTACCAGCCCGCTCAGCCCATCGCGTTTAGTCACAAAATCCACGCGGGAGAGAACGGCGTGGACTGTAACTACTGCCACAGCAGCGCGCGCCACAGCAAGCATTCTGGAATTCCGTCAGCAAACGTGTGTATGAACTGCCACATGTACATTGACGGTTCTGAAATCGTAGATGCTGCTGGTAACGCCAAGTACGGTGGCGAGCGCTCACCTGAAATTGCCAAGATTTACGCTGCAATCGGCTGGGATCCCGAGGCGCGTACCTACATCGAGGGCTACGAGCAAAAGCCAATCCAGTGGATTCGCATTCACAACCTACCTGACTTGGCTTACTTCAACCACGCCCAGCACGTCAGTGCCGGCCAGATTGAGTGCCAGACCTGCCACGGTCCCGTTCAAGAGATGGAAGAGGTGTACCAGTTCAGCGAGCTCACGATGGGATGGTGCATCAACTGCCACCGCGAGACCGAGATCAAGGGTGACAACGGCTACTACGCGGGTTCGATTGACGGTTCCGCCTCAATTAGCGACCGCCTTGTCGAGCGCTTCCACGATGAAAAAATTACGGCTGCTAACATTGGCGGTCTCGAATGCGGCAAGTGCCACTACTAAGCGAACAATCCTATGGCAAGTAATAAAGTGTACTGGAAGAGTTTCGACCAACTCGCGAACACCGAAGTGTCGCAGCGTTTGGCCGAAAATGAATTCGCTCAAGACATTCCGGCCGACGTCTTTTTGGCCGACGAGCGCAGCATGGAGGCCCAGACGAGCCGCCGTGACTTTCTAAAGTTCTTGGGCTTTAGCACCGCCGCGGCCACCTTGGCTGCCTGCGAGCAACCCATTATTGAAAGCGTACCCTACGTGGTGAAACCGGACAGCTTGACTCCAGGCGTTCCGTCGTTCTATGCCACGGCCTACACCGACGGCCAGGACTATGCTTCAGTACTGGTAAAAACTCGCGAGGGCCGTCCCATTAAGATCGAACCGGGTGATGCTGGCCGCTTCAACCGCGGAACCAATGCCCGTGCCCAAGCCAGCGTGCTTTCGCTGTACGATTCAGCTCGCCTTCGCGGACCCGTTCTGAACGGCAAAGAGAGCGACTGGTCGACAGTAGAGGCCTCACTCAAGAAGGCTGCCGACGCCGCATTGGCTCAGGGTACACAGTTTGTCCTTTTGACCTCAAGCGTATTCAGTCCAGCGCTTCAATCAGCGATCGAGCGCCTGCGCCAAGCGTATGCCAACTTTCAGCACGTCGAGCTCGACGCTGTTTCTCAGTCCAACAACTTGGACGTGTGGGAGTCACTCATTGGAGTACGCGCCCTTCCGTACGTAGACCTAACCGCTGCCAATTTGGTAGTGTCGTTTGGTAGCGACTTTTTGGGTGGCGGAATGGCCCAGCAACTGAGCAGCGACTACGCGACGCGACGCAAGCCAGGTTCGGGTATGCTTCGCCACGTCGAGTTGGAGAGCAACCTTTCGCTCACCGGTTCGAACGCCGACAAGCGCGTAAAAATCAAGCCATCTGAAGTTTCAGGAGCTCTGTCGTACCTCGTGAATGAACTCGGTGGTTCCGCATCTAAGGTTGCCCTGCGCGACGACCTGACGAAGGCCCTCAAGTCGCTTGCAGGAGAGCTCAAAGCGTCAAACGGCAAGGCCGTTGTCCTCGTGGGAGGTGATGATGCCAACCAAGCCAAGCTTTCTGCGGCCCTCAACGCACTGGTCGGAGCCTTCGGCACCACACTGCGCACCGACAAGCCCGTATATATTCGTCGCGGAAACGACGCGCGCGTCGCCAACCTCATTGGTGACCTCAAGGCAAAGCGCGTTGGCGCCCTTTTGGTGGCCGGAACCAATCCCGTCTACTTCCGTCCCGACTTTGCTGAGGCGATTAAGTCCGCTACCTTCAGCTGGGCCCTGACCGACCGCATGGACGAGACGGCACAGCTCTGCAAGGCTGCTGCTCCTGAGCCTCACTACCTTGAGGCATGGGGAGACTTTCGCCCAGTGGCTGGTGAGTACACGGTTGCTCAGCCAACTATCAAGAATTTGTTCAACAGCAAGTCCCTTCTTGAGGTCCTCGGATCCCTCTCGGGTGACAGCCGTTCGGCCAAGGACCAAGTTGCAGCATCAGCTGCTTCGATGGGCTTGAACTGGAACCAAACCCTTCATGATGGCGGTGCGGCCGTAGCATCAGGTTCGGTAGCAGGAGCGTCAGCTGGTGCCGCCGCTTCACTCGCGTCAAGCGTCAAAGTCGCCAAGCCTTCACAAGGAATGGAGCTCGCGTTCTATGAGAACGCGGTGGGTGCGGGCTACCAAGCCAACAACCCTTGGCTGCACGAGCTGCCAGATCCTGTGACCCGCCTCACGTGGGACAACTACCTGACCATGGCCGCTTCGGACGCCCTTGCCCTTGGTTTTGAGAACGAGACCAACAGCGACGGTTCACTCGACGGAAGCTATGCCACCGTAAAAGTGGGCAAACGCGTCCTCGAAAACGTTCCTGTATTCATTCAGCCGGGCCAAGCGGCAGGTACCGTAGGTCTGGCCTACGGCTACGGACGCACCGCTGCAGGTAAGGTAGCCGATGCCATGGGCGTCAATGCGTACGCCCTTGGGGTGACTACCGGTTCCGCAAGTGTTGAGATCAGCAAGGCTGAGGACATGCACGAGTTTGCCACGGTTCAGCTCGGCAACACGATGATGGGCCGCCGCATTGTCAACGAGGTGAGCCTCGCGGACTTTATCGCCGACCCGAGCGGATCGAGCTGGAACGAGAAGCCGACCTTCCACACCATCGACGGAATGATGACTTCAGATGAAGCCAATCTGTGGGCAGATCACGACCACGAGACGATGCACATGTGGAACATGAGCATTGACCTCAACAGCTGTACGGGTTGTGGCGCCTGCGTCGTAGCCTGT
>JBDLUG010000089.1:0-6833 GCA_039805405.1 Bacteroidota bacterium | reverse complement strand
CCGACGACACCAAGCTGTTCAAGCTCGTAGACACTGCTGAAGAAGCCATTTTGGCCATCGACGACTTCTACAGCCGCTACATTCTCAAGCCGAACTTCTAACCGACGGCGGGCGGCCGACTAGGGCCGCAGCAGCTTTTGGCTCGACCGCTGGCCTTGACCGGTGACGGTCTCAATCACATAGATTCCCGAGCTCGCCGGGTAGTCCAACGTTAGCCGTCCGCCTTCGGCGCGGCCCTGCGCCACCGTACGTCCGTCGAGGGCCGTGAGGGTCCACTGCGCAGATTCGGACTGTGCCGAAGTCAATTCCCATCCACGGTCGGTTTGCGCCACGGTCCAGAAGGCCTCGGTCTCGGGAACACTAAAGTACACGTCGGCATAGAGGGTGTCGCGCACGAAGCTTCCGCTGCCCAGGGCGTACGACCGCGACTCCGTGAAAATGTAGGGCGGGCTCACCGTCGAAGGCCACACCAGCGAATCCTGAAGTGCGCCCGTTTGTGCGATGGTGATTTTGCCGGTGGCGTCGGGCCACAAGGTATCACCTTGGTTGTGCCAGTACACGTACTCCACGCCGTACATCATGGCCGACGAAGTATCAAACATTGCGGTGCCACCCACACCGCCAAAGCGAATCAAAAGCTGGATTTCGGCGCGGCTCACCGAGGGGTATTCAGGGTTGAGCACCCACAGTCCGGTCTCGATGTCGCTCACCAAAATGTTTCCGCTGGGCAGGTACGGGTACGCGCCCCAGGCACCGTTGTAGCCGGTTCCGCTAAACTGCGGCGAAGTATCGTAGTACGCGACCAGCACCGGCAACTCCGGAAACTCGACGTCGAGCACGTGGCATCCGAACGTGTAGTACGACGTCACCAAGTGGTTGCCGTCCACGTGGGCGTTGTGCGGAATCAGCCCGGTTCCCGGCTGCACCTTATGGCGAAACAATTCATCCACATTGCTCAGGTCGTTGACATTGTAGGCCGCGACGAATCCATTGGCCACTTCGTCGGTGGTGTAGAGCGTGTTACCGTCGTCTGAAAGCCAGCAGTTGTGCGCAAAGTGGTCGGGTGAGTCAAAGCTGGCAAACGTCACAGGCTGGCTAGGGAGCGCGACGCCCACCACCTGAATGTCTTCCCACAGCGCGGCCCCGTACAGTGTGTCGTGGCGCGCAAATCCGTCGTGCAAGTAGTACGTGTTGTACACGCCCAAAACACTTGGATTCCACGGATCAGCGGCGACATCGACGATGACCGCCCCACCCACACCGACGTTGGAACCAAACGCGTACAGTTTGCCCTCCTCGTCAATCCAGAGGTTGTGCGCGCGGCGCAGCGTGTCGGTTGCACCCCCAGGCATCGGCACCGGAAGGCGCACAAACTTGTGGGTCATGCTGTCAAGGTTGATAATCAAGAGCCCGTTGGACGCGGAATTTCCCGCCGGCACGTCGTGCACCGCATAGGCGTAGTGGCTCCATGTCTTGATGTCGCGCCAAATGGAATTCGCCCCCGGAACCCACAGCGAATTGGTAACGGCCGCGGGGTTCGTCACGTCGGCCACCAGCGTGCCGTTTCGGTTGCCCAACAACGCGAATTCCTTGGCGGTGGCAGAATCATAGTACCCCCACACGTCGTTGCAAAACGGCGAGGCCGCCAGCGGCCCCCACTGGGACACGGGGTAGTGGCCGACCCGCTGCAGGTTCAGGCTGTCGTTGCTGGGTTGGGCCCACGCGGTCACCGCAGCCACCATAAGGCTGAAGGCTGCAAAAATTCGTTGATTCATGACTAAAAGTTAAGCGTAATCTGGCCGTCGTCTTCGGTGCCAAAATCCACGTCGGGTTCTGATGCGCCTCCGGTGATGCTGGGCGCTTGAGCGAGGTCAGACCACTCCACGGTGGTTCCCGGGGCGAGGCCTTCAGTTCCGGCGGGTAGCGCAACCTCTTCGGCCACGGATTCTTCAACCTCGGGCTCGTCGCGTTCGGCCGAAACCAGCTGCACGTGCAGCACCGGCCCGGCGTGCAGCATGTTGCCCAGGGCCTTCCAGCCCTTCACGGCGATGAATTCTTCGAGTACGAGCTGCTCGTCGTCGCGCTCTTTGCCCTTCACCTTGCGGAACCGGATCGACACCGTCGACCGGTCGGCCGCCGTCAGCACGTGCAGCGCAGACTTGGCGTGCTCGGTGATGAAGCACTCCCATCCGTCGCCGCGGGGCTCCAGCTCAAAGCGCTTGACCATGAAGCGTTCTTTGATTCCGTCAAAGTACACGGCCGAAAGGGCGCGCTTCGCATCCCAGCGCTCGAGGTAAAACGGCACCTCGTTAAAGTGAAGCAGCAGGTCGGGCGTCACAATGCGGTAGTTGCCCTTGGCGTCGACCTCGAGCAGCTTGTCTTCGCCGCGGAACCGTCCCAGCGAGCGGCCGCGGCCCTGGTCGTTGAGCTTGAGGACCGTCTCGTCAAACCAGATTTCGCGCGCGGCCAGCGTGCTGACGCCCTCGGACTTGAGTTCGATGCGCTTGATCGTATTCTTGGTGACGGTGTTGCCCCGCGCTGCCCGTCCGCGCACCGTGAGCTCGGTAAAATCAAAATCAAACCTCAGCTTTTTCAGCGAAGGCATGGCGCGCAGGTGCACCGTGACCACTTCGGCCTCTCCGTTGGGGTTGACACTGAGGTAGAGCAGTTCAGAACCTTTGGTGCCCTGCGTGATCGGGTATTCCTTGTCCCGCGTCACACCGCTCACTGGGAAGCGCTTGGCAAACGACGCCCCACGGGCCCCGTCGCGGTAAATCGCATTGTAAATCGTACGCTCGTCGCCCTTTTTGAACACCGAAACGTGCACGATGTCGGTTCCCACAAACTTCTTGTCGCCGACTTTGGTCACCAGCATGGTTCCGTCGCGGCGAATCACCACCACGTCGTCGATGTCGGCGCAGTCGCCTACAAACTCGTCTTTGCGCAGCGAGGTTCCGACAAAACCCTCAGCGCGGTTTACGTACAGCTTGACGTTGGCCATGGCAACTTGCGTCGCGACCACCTGCTCAAATCCGCGCAACTCAGTTTTGCGCTCGCGCCCTGTTCCGTACTTCTTTTTTAGGTTTTTAAAGAACTCTACCGTGTAGTCGATCAGGTGCACAAGGTGGTGCTTGATCTCTTCAATCTGGCCTTCAAGAGCACGCAAGTGGTCGTCGGCCTTGTTTGAATCAAACTTCGAAATCCGCTTGATGCGAATCTCGGTGAGGCGCACAATGTCTTCGTCGGTGACGGCGCGCAGCAGGTGCTTCGTGTGCGGAGCCAGTCCCACGCGAATGTTTTCCATCACGGCTTCCCAGGTCTCGGCCTCTTCGATGTCGCGGTAAATGCGGTGCTCGATAAAGATCTTCTCGAGGCTGGCAAAGTGCCACTGCTCCTGAAGCTCGTGCAGCTTGAGCTCAAGCTCTGCCTTGAGCACCGCGACGGTCGTGTCGGTCGAGCGGCGCAGCATGTCACGAACGCCCATGAACACGGGCTTGTCGTCGATAATCACGCAGGCCATGGTGCTCACCGACGACTCACAGGCCGTGAACGCGTACAGGGCGTCGACCATTTGGTCGGGCGACACGCCCGGCAAGAGGTGAATGACGATCTCGACGTGCTCCGCCGTGTTGTCTTCGATCTTCTTGATCTTGATCTTGCCCTTGTCGTTGGCCTTCACCACCGACTCGATGAGTGATGTGGTGTTGGTTCCGAACGGAATTTCCCTGATAATCAGGGTCTTCTTGTCTTCAACTTCAATCTTTGCACGAACCCGTACCCGACCGCCGCGTTCGCCGTCCTGGTAGCCGCTGACGTCGGCGATTCCGCCCGTCGGAAAGTCGGGGTAGAGCTGAAAACTGCGGCCGCGCAGGTGCGCCACAGAGGCGTCGATCAACTCGTTAAAGTTGTGCGGCAGAATCTTGGTGCTCAAGCCTACCGCGATGCCCTCGACGCCCTGGGCCAGGAGCAACGGAAACTTTACCGGTAAAAAAATAGGCTCCTTTCCGCGCCCGTCGTAGCTGGCCTGGTACTGCGTGATTTTGGGAGCAAACGCAACATCGAGCGCGAACTTGCTCAGGCGCGCCTCAATGTAGCGGGGCGCCGCTGCGCTGTCGCCCGTGTAGATGTTACCCCAGTTACCCTGGGTGTCGATGAGCAGGTTCTTTTGGCCGAGCTGCACGAGGGCATCCCCAATAGATGCGTCACCGTGCGGGTGGTACTTCATCGTCTGCCCGATGACGTTGGCGACCTTGTGAAAGCGCCCGTCGTCCATCTCGTGCAGCGCGTGCATCAGGCGGCGCTGTACCGGCTTCAGTCCGTCTTCGAGGGCCGGAACCGCGCGCTCCAAAATGACGTAGCTCGCGTAGTCCAAAAAGTACTCGCGGTACATGCCCCGCACGCGGGATTCCACAGGCTTAATCACCTCGCCTTCGGGCGCGGGCACGTCGAGGGGGCCGCTCAGCTCGAGCGACTCGTCCGGAATCAATGCGTCCTCATCCGACATAAGCGGGGTCGTCTTTTTCGATTTTCAGGTGGTCCATGATGAACTCCTGGCGCTCGGGCGTGTTTTTGCCCATGTAAAACTCAAGCAGCTGCTCGATTTGCTCCTTGCCGAGCATCACCGGCTCCAGGCGAATGTCTGCGCCGATAAACATTTTAAACTCACCGGGCGAAATTTCGCCCAAACCCTTGAATCGCGTGATCTCGGGCTTGCTTCCGAGCTGATTAATGGCGGCCTGCTTTTCGCCCTCGTCGTAGCAGTAAATGGTCTTTTGCTTGTTGCGCACGCGGAACAGCGGCGTCTGCAGAATGTAGAGGTGGCCTTCCTGAACCAGCTCGGGGAAGAACTGCAAAAAGAAGGTAATCAGCAGCAGTCGAATGTGCATGCCGTCCACGTCGGCGTCGGTCGCGATCACCACGTTGTTGTAGCGCAGGTCCTCGAGGCCGTCCTCGATGTTCAGCGCCGCCTGAAGCAGGTTGAACTCCTCGTTCTCGTACACCACTTTTTTGGTGAGTCCGTAGCAGTTCAGTGGCTTGCCCTTGAGGCTGAACACGGCCTGGGTCTGCACGTCGCGCGACGCGGTGATTGAGCCTGATGCGGAATCGCCCTCGGTAATGAACAGCGTGGTCTCGAGTCGGCGGTCGTGCTTGATGTCGCTGTAGTGCACCTTGCAGTCGCGCAGCTTGCGGTTGTGCAGGTTGGCTTTTTTGGCGCGTTCGCGGGCCAGCTTCTGAATGCCCGCCAGGTCCTTGCGCTCGCGTTCGGCCCTAAGGATCTTCTTTTGAATGGCGTCGGCCACCTCGGGGTTGCGGTGCAGAAAGTTGTCGAGCTCGGTCTTCAGAAAGTCGAGCACAAAGGCGCGCACCGACGGCCCCTCGGGCCCCATGTCTTGGCTGCCGAGCTTGGTCTTGGTCTGCGACTCAAACACCGGCTCAATGACCTTGATGCTGATGGCGCCGATCACGCTCTGGCGAATGTCGGCCGCGTCGTACTGCTTGCTGTAGTGGTTGCGCAGCACCGTCACCAAGGCCTCGCGAAAGGCGCCCTGATGGGTTCCGCCCTGGGTCGTGTGCTGGCCGTTGACAAACGAGTAGTACTGCTCGCTTTGGCTGCGCTCGGCGTGGGTCAGCGCCACCTCGATGTCTTCGCCCTTGAGGTGGATGATGTCGTGCATCACCTCTCCGCTCAAGTTGTTGGCCAATAGGTCCTTAAGGCCGTTCTCCGAATAGTACTTCTGGCCGTTCAGGTAGATGCTCAGCCCCGGATTTAGGTAGACGTAGTTCCACACCATCCGCTCGACGTACTCCATCTGAAAGCGGTAGTTGTGAAAAATCGTCGCGTCGGGAGTAAACACGACCTTGGTGCCGTGGCGGCCCGTCGAGGCTTCGAGCGGACCCTCTTCCTGCAAAATTCCGCCCACAAAACGGGCCGTCTTGGTCTGGCCGTCGCGAAACGCTTGCACGCTGAACGCCGACGAAAGCGCATTCACCGCCTTAGTACCCACGCCGTTGAGGCCGACCGACTTTTTGAAGGCCTTCGAGTCGTACTTGGCGCCCGTGTTCATCTTTGACACGACGTCGACCAATTTGCCGAGCGGAATTCCGCGTCCGTAGTCGCGCACCGTCACCGAGCCGCTCTGCACACTGATTTCAACGGTTTTACCGCCGCCCATGACAAATTCGTCGATGGAGTTGTCGACAACCTCCTTGATCAGGATGTAGATTCCGTCGTCGGCGCTGCTTCCGTCGCCGAGCTTGCCGATGTACATCCCAGGGCGCAGGCGAATGTGCTCCTGCCATTCAAGGCTGCGAATGTTGTCTTCGGTATACTGGACTTCTTGCGACATGATAACGTGCGAATCTAGCCCAAATCCGAGCACAAAACCCTTGCTAGCAAAGGGAGTTTTCAACAGGGTAATCCCCCGTTGAAGCGGTTAAAACGCGTTACACGTTAAAACGGAAGTGCAGCACGTCGCCGTCCTTGACCAGGTACTCCCGGCCCTCCACGCGCAGGCGTCCGGCCTCGCGGCAGGCAGCCTCAGAACGGTACTTCACATAGTCGTCGTAGCTGATCACCTCAGCGCGAATGAAGCCCTTCTCAAAGTCGCTGTGAATCACGCCCGCGGCTTGCGGCGCCGTGCATCCGCGCGGAATCGTCCACGCCCGAACCTCCTTAACGCCCGCCGTGAAGTAGGTCTGCAGCTTGAGCAGGTTGTAGGCCTCGCGAATCAGGCGGTTCACGCCCGGCTCCTCAAGGCTCAGGTCGTCGAGGAACATGCGGCGTTCCTCATAGGTTTCGAGCTCGGCGATGTCGGCTTCGGTCGCGGCGGCCA
>JBDLUG010000088.1:0-7021 GCA_039805405.1 Bacteroidota bacterium | reverse complement strand
CCCATGACCATCGGCGACACTACCGTGCCCGTGCGGGTCCACAACAAGGCGCGCGACGTCACGGGACGCTTCGACTTCTTCACGCGCAACGACTCGGACCTTGTGGACTACAGCCTGCAGTTCACCGCCGATTTGGTGCCGGGCGTCGCCCCGTACACCTACACCAAGCAGCGCGTTGGAATGTACTGGTACAAGCCCGTCGAGCGCGAAATCTGGTTTTACGACTACCCTGACACACTGGTATTTTCGGTCGACTGGGATGCCGAGACGCTTCAGCTCTGGCATTCAGAACTCCAAGTGATTGAACCTGGACTGGGAATCACGTTCCCCCTTCGATTGGACTTTAGGCTGGTTCCGTGACGGAACTGGTTCTCGTAACCCTGCTCGCCGCGGGGCTGTTTGCGTTGCCTCCAAGCGCGCATGCGCTGATTTTGGCCCTCGGAATTGCCACGGGGATGCCCCACGGGGCCACTGACCTCATCACTGAAGACGGTAGAATTTCACGCCCTGCGTTGGCCTACTACGGGGTGGGCATTCTGCTGCTTGGACTCCTTTGGTGGTGGGCTCCGGGCTGGGCGCTTGGCGTTTTTTTGGTGCTGAGCATGCTGCACTTCGGGTCAGAAGATGCCGCATCTGATTCCGGAACGGCCCTGTTTATTCACGAGTCGGTGGTTCGGGGACTGATCGTCGTGCTCGCTCCCAGTATTTTTTATGAAAGCGAGGTGCTTCGGCTTTTTGGACTATTGGCCGACGAGTCGTGGGCGGGCCCCACGTGGGATCGCCTGCGCTCAGCGACCCAGACGGCATGGATTGCGTTGGCGTTTACCCTCTTTGGCCACTACGCCGTTCGGGCAACTGCGTGGCGCCACGTGGCCTTCGTATTTATTCAAATGCTGGTGCTGGTCGGAATATTTAGGGTCTTGCCCCCACTTACCGCGTTTGTCGCATACTTCGTGGGCGGACATTCGCTGCACAGTGCCCGCAAGATTTGGCCGGTTCTTCGGGCCCACTGGGGCAAAGTTTTGGGTGCTACGCTCTTTACGTTCGCGGTGGCGTCTCTCGTCTTCTTGAATGGCGGCGAAGCAGCATGGGGCGACCGCCTTGTGCGCACTGCGTTCATATCGCTTTCGCTCTTTGCGGTTCCGCACGGAATCTGGCGCACTGCCGAAGTCCTGCGGGGCCGGTGGTCAAAGGCCTAAAATGCAAAAAGCCACCCCGTTGGGGGTGGCTCCGTGCACAAAATCCAGGTTGAACTTAGTCCTTTTGAGCTAAAGCGTAAATGACGAGACCGAAGCCAATCTTGTTGATGGCGTCGCCGATGTTGTACACCAGGTCCATTTGCAAGCCCTCAAACACGGGAACTCCAAACAAGCCACCCGCCGTACCGGCGATGTAGCCGATAGGGTAGATCGCCCATCCTACGAGTACGAACCAGCCCAGCGCCTTGACAGCAGCTTGAACTTTTCCGCCCGCATTCGCAGCCAAGGTGGCAACTTCGCCCTTCCATACCAACCACACAATGTAGAAGTAGGCAAGACCAGAAAGTGCACCCCATACCCAAGACTGGGTCTGATCAGCATAGAAGGCCTCACCAATGTATCCAAGGAGCAGCATCGCAACCGAAGCTGCAATCAAGCGCCAAAGAAGACCGCTGGTGCCGCCTGCTTTCTTAGTAATTAAGTAGAACTCCACGCACATCAACGGCACCGTCAAGGTCCAGTCAATGTAGCGCAAGGCGATCGGGTTGGTTCCGGTGGCCTGGTAGAAGTCGCGCATGTAGTAGTAGTGCACTGCTGCGATACCGGTGATGAGACCAGATACCAAAAGCGAGAGCTTCCACTCGTCAGCGACTCGACTGCGCTCCATAAAGAAAAATACAGAGGCAGCAAACATGGCCATGTAGCCCGTAAAGAATGTAAAGCTTACGGGATCAGCCGGGTCAATCGTGAGAACTTCGAGAAATTGCATAAATCAGGTTTTAGGAGGATTTTGTGTTAGGTTAACATTTATTGAAATGCTTTGTTTAGGAAAAGTAGTAAAAAATTTAACAAAACTGCAAAGTCCGTAGAAACATTCTGACGGAGGCGCGCCACTAAATTGCTGTAAAGCAGTGAAAAAACCTCGATTTCTCGGGAGTTTGGGCAAAAACGTTCCGCCAAATTTTTTTTTACCCCTTAAATGTAACATAAACAATTAATACCCCAATCGGGTGGCTGCAGGGCTCCGAATGCATGGTTTACCTTCGCGTTATGGCACGCATCCTCACCGGAATCCAAAGCAGCGGACGCCAGCACCTCGGAAACGTGCTGGGCGCAATCCTTCCGGCCATTGAATTGGCCAAGGACCCCGCCAACGAGTCCTACCTATTTATTGCGGACTTGCATTCGCTGACTACGGTCAAGGATCCAGAGGCACGCAAAGCGAACTTGCTCGCCACCGCCGCCGCGTGGCTTGCCTGCGGACTCGACCCTAAGCGCAGCGTGTTTTACGCCCAGAGCGACCTGCCTGAATGCACCGAGCTAACGTGGTACCTCAACTGCTTTACGCCCTACCCGATGCTGGCCAACGCGCACAGCTTTAAGGACAAGTCCGACCGCCTCAGCGATGTGAACGCCGGCCTGTTTGACTATCCGGTCCTTATGGCGTCCGACATTTTGCTGTACGATGCGCACTTGGTTCCGGTCGGAAAAGACCAACGCCAGCACCTCGAGATCACGCGCGACATCGCCGAGACTGTTCACCGCATCACCGGCCATGATGTTTTTGTGCTGCCCGAGGCGCGCATTCAAGAGTCCGTGATGACGATACCCGGCACCGATGGCCAAAAGATGTCCAAGTCCTATGGCAACGTCATCGACATTTTTTTGCCCGAAAAGGACCTGAAGAAGCAAATCATGGGCATCGTGACCGACTCCACGCCGCTCGAGGAGCCCAAGGACCCCTCGACGTGCAATGTGGTGACCCTGTACCGGCTCATAGCGAGCCCCGAGCAGGTTGCCGAAATGGAGGCCAGCTACCGCGCCGGAGGCTACGGCTACGGCCACGCAAAGACGGCCCTTTTCAACGCCATACTCGATCGATTTGCCGGCCCTCGGGCGGAATTTGATCGGCTCATGGCCGACCCTTCGGCGGTCTATGAAGTCCTACGTGCGGGCGCCGAACAGGCTCGCCCCGTGGCGCAGGCTACGTTGAAGCGGGTCCGCGAGGCGCTGGGCTTCGATACCAGTTACTAGTAACTAGGCGCTAGTTCCGCTTCGCGGACTCCAACTGTGCTTCGCGCGGGGCATGGTCTACGAACTGGTCGCGGTAGCCGTGGCGGTGCAGGGCAATGTGTGCGTAGCCCTGTTCGTTCAGCCAGCTCCCGAGGGCTTGCCCCACTCCGTTGATGGCTTGGGCGTCCTCCCAGACGTGCCAGGTGTGGTGGTTGCGGGCGAAGTAGTGCAGCGAGTTCGGGTCAATGGGCTTGGCGCGGCGCAGGTCGATGATGCTGTGGCTGGGCGCAGCCGCCTCGAGGGCTTGGCTGAGGGCGGTTCCCAGGGTGAAGTGGGCGACGCCCGTTCCGGACTGCATCCAATCCATTCCGCCCCGGCGCTGCAAGGGGTCGGGGTAGTGCGGAACCTTGCCCTTCGGGTAGCGAATGATGGACGGTCCGCCGTAGGCCAGGGCCTCCTCGAGGGCTTCGCGCAGAGCGGCTCCGTCGCGTGGAGCCCAAATGGCGGTGTGGGGGACGGCGCGGAACATGGCTAGGTCAAAGACTCCGTGGTGGGTGGCACCGTCTTCGCCGACCATTCCGGCGCGGTCGAGGCACAGAATCACCGGTAGTTTTTGCAGGGCCACGTCGTGGATCCACTGGTCGAGGGCGCGCGGCGAAAATGTCGAATAAAGGTTACCGAGGGGGCGGAGGCCGGCGGCGGCCATGGCCGCCGCGGCCGTAATACAGTGGGGTTCGGCGATTCCCACGTCGTGCACGCGGTCGGGGAACTGCTCGCGCACCACGTCCAGGCTGCATCCCGGGGCCATCGCGGCCGTCAGGGCGTGGATTCGGGGGTCTGAGGCGGCGAGCGAAGCGAGGGCCGCCGCAAAATGAGTCTGAAAGTGGTCGGGTCCGGGGGCGGATTCAGAAAGGCCCAGTTCGGCGGTCGAGGGGCGGCGGGTGCGCACGTGGAGCACGCGCGGGCCGCGGAGCGCCATCGCGCGCTCCAGGGCGCCCACCACGGCGGGCACCTCGTGACCGTCTATGCTGCCGTCGACCCAGGTCCACCCGAGGGATTCGACCAGGCCGCGGTAGGCATCCGGCCCGCCGCGGTGCAGGGCGCCGACGTTTTCTTCGATGGCCATTCCGTTGTCGTTGATGACCAGCAAAACGTCGGCGCCCCACCCGCCACCGTCGTTCAGGGCTTCGTAGACCATACCGCCCGTCATGGCTCCGTCGCCGACCACCGCTACGCGGTGGCGCTGGACTCCAAGGGCCCTATCGGCGCGGGCAAAGCCTACGGCCGCCGATAGCGCGGTGCTCGAGTGACCCACGCCCCAGGCATCAAAGGGAGACTCGCTACGCCGGGGGAAGCCGCTGGGTCCGCCCTCAGAACGGTTGGCGGCAAACGTGCCGGCACGGCCGGTGAGCACCTTATGGATGTAGGCCTGATGGCCCACGTCCCAGATCAGCACATCGTTCGGAGTGTCCAGCACGCCGTGAAGTGCCACGGTCAACTCGGCGACCCCGATGCTCGAGGCGATGTGCCCCGCTTTGTCGCGCGTCGATTCAAGAATGTGGGCCTTGGCCGCTTCGGCGACCTCGCGCCATTGATCAATGGGCCATTGGCGCCAGTCGTGCAGCAAGGGAATCACAGAACAAAAGTAGGCATTGCATTCGGGCGTGGCGTGTGCTACGGGTTAAATGAACGAATCCTGGAGCAGGCCGCTGCGCGGCCCGCTCCAGGATTACTCCGTGCCGGCGGGGGTTCTTCTGCAGTGCGGTCCGCGCGGCGGTCCGCATCAAAGAGCTCTAGACCTTGGCGCTTAGTTCGTTGCCTTGCGGTAGTAGCGGCGTGAACGGCTGCGTTCGGTGAGGTAGAGCAGAACAGGCATAATGACCAGGGTCAAGAAGGTCGCAAAGGTCAAACCAAAGATTACTGTCCACGAGATGGGTCCCCAGAAGGCCACCGTGTCACCTCCGAAGTAGATGTGCGGATCGTTTTCAGAAATCAAGGTAAAGAAGTCGAGGTTCATTCCCGTTGCAAGCGGAATCAGACCGAGAACCGTCGTAATTGCCGTCAGAAGAACGGGGCGAAGGCGCGTCTTGCCTGCTTCAGACAGAATGGGGGCTAACTCGCTTTCGGGTAGCGGAACCTGCTCCTCCAAGCCAAGTTCGGCTTTGCGGCGATCGATGAGCTGGCTTCCAAAGTCCGCAAGAACGATGGCATTGTTCACGACAACACCGGCAAGCGAGATGATACCAATCATGGTCATGATGACCACGAAGTCCATTCTAAAGATCAACAGCCCAAGAAACACGCCGATGAACGACAAGATTACAGTGGCCATGATCAGGAACGGGATACGCGCCGAGTTGAACTGACCTACGATAATCAAGAAGATCAAGAACACTGCAATCATCAAGGCCTTGGACAGGAAGCCAAGTTCTTTGGCCTGTTCTTCTTGCTGGCCCGTGAACGAGAGGGATACGCCCTTTGGAAGCTTGTAGCCCTTGAGTACTTGCTTCATTTCGGCGACGATGACGTTGGCGTTGGCGCCTTCCTCAATGCCCGAATAGACTGTAATGACTCGGTTGAGGTCGTTGCGCTTCACGGCGGTAAACGTCGAGGTTTTGGTCGGAGAAGCCACGGTGCTGATGGGGACTTGCTTGATGCGGCCAGTTCCCGGATCGCGGAATGTGATTTTTTGGTTCAGCAGGCTCTCTATGTTGTAGCGGAATTCGTCCTTGAAGCGGATGTTGATGGGGTAGTCGTCTTCGTCATCCTTGTAGCGGCTGATTTCCTTGCCAAACAGGGCGGTGCGCAGGGCGTCGCCAATTTGACCCGTACTTACACCGAGGCTGCGCGCTTTAGAACGATCCACTGTGATGGGCAGTTCGGGCTTGTCGCCGGCCACGTCCAGCTTCAGCTCGTCGTAGCCCTTAACGCGGGAATTGGCCAGGGTACGGCGCACGTCTTCGGCGGTTGCAAGCAGTACTTCATAGTCGTTGCCGCTGAGTTCAATGTTGACGGGGGCACCCGTGGGCGGACCGTTTTGGTCTTTTTCCACCGCGATGAGCACACCCGGAATTGCCGAGATGTTTGCGCGAAGCAGGTTCAGAACTTCAGAACTCGTGACCCGGTTGCCTTCGGCGTCAAGGCGGTACTTCATTTCGCGGAAGGCTACAACCACCTTGGCCTTGTTGGGGGTGGCCACGTTGGAAGGTCCTTCGCGCGGATCGCTCGTACCCTTGCCCACTTGGGCAATGACCGATTCCACCATGAAGTTGTAGGGGGCTCCGTCTACTTCGTACTCATAGCGCTTGAGGAGCTCCAGGATCTGGTCCTCAATTTCTTGGGTGATCTTGTTGGTTTCCTCGATGTCGGTGCCCACCGGCATTTCGATGTAAATGTTGGCCAAGTTGGGCTGGTTGTCGGGAAAGAACACCACCTTGGGCGGAATAATGCCCATCAGCACAAAGCTGAGTACAAACAGTCCTACTGTCGACCAAAGGGTCTTTGAGGCGTTGTTTTTCGATAGAACCCAGGCCACTCGGCGCTCGTACCAGGCTTCGAGCTTGGGAAGTCCGTTGGCCATAAATCGGTTGGTTGACGGTTCAATGGCCCAGATGTAGAGCAAGATCAGAAACCCCGGCCAAAAGAGCAGGTTGCCGAGGACGGTGAGTCCGACTGCCACATTCAGAATGAGGCCTACGACAGTTAGGGCCGAACCGATTTTGGTCCACTTGGGGCGGTTCACGACGTCGGCTTCCATTTTCATGTAGCGGGCCGCCAGTGCGGGGTTGATGACCAAAGCGACAAAGAGC
>JBDLUG010000087.1:0-7063 GCA_039805405.1 Bacteroidota bacterium | reverse complement strand
CGACGAGATCGAAAAGGCCCACCCCGAAGTCTTTAATGTCTTGCTTCAGGTACTCGACGACGGACGGCTCACCGACGGCAAGGGTCGCACGGTCAACTTCACCCACAGTGTAGTGGTCATGACCAGCAACTTGGGTTCTGAACTCCTACTCGACGGCGAAGGACCCGAGGCCGTACAGCAGTTGCTGCGCAAAACCTTGCGCCCAGAGTTCCTCAACCGCATCGACGAAACCATCACCTTTCACCCCTTGGGCGAAGACCACGTGCGCCGCATCGTTCAGCTGCAGCTCAAAGAGGTCCAAAAGCGCTTGGCGGACCAAGAAATCACGATTGAATTCACCCCCGAAGCAGTGGATGCCCTGGCCGCAGAGGGCTTTGACCCCGCATTCGGAGCCCGTCCGCTGAAGCGAACCGTGCAGCGCCGCATTCTCAACGACCTCGCAAAAAAGCTCTTGAGCGGCGAAGTTCAGCGCGACGCCGTGGTTCTCTGTGACGCTGTGGACGGAGCCATCTTCTTCACCAATACCCAGCTGGGCCTCGCTCAGGCCTAGCGGGTAATGGCGCGCAAGTAGCGGTTCCGGTTGCGAAGGTGCTCGGCGTAGCTCTTAGAAAAGAGGTGAAAGCCCGGTCTTGCTGGGTTAGCACAGAAAAACAACTCGCCCGTGGCCGTTGAAGCCAGCACGCTGTCGATCACCGGCGGATGCACCGTCGCCAGCGGCCCCGGCGGCAACCCCTTGTTTCGGTACGTGTTAAATGGGTGCGGAACGCGAAGCATGCTGCCCGTCACGCGGCGAATGGGCGCTTCTGCGAGGCCACGGTCCAAGACTGCATACACGACCGTGGGATCTGCCTCCAAGCGCTTGCCTTGCTTCAAGCGAGTGAGGTACACTCCGGCGATGCGCGGCCACTCTTCGGGTTCTTTGGATTCGGCCTGCACGATGCTGGCGAGGACGGTCACTTCGTAGCGGCTTAAACCGAGGCGCTGCGCTGCTTCGGTCCGGTCTGCGTTCCAAAACGCGTCAAATTCCCGAGCCATGCGCTGCGCCACCTCGCGCGGCGAAAGCGACGCATAGATCTCATACGTATTCGGAAGCACCGGGACGATGCTGTCTCCGTGGTAGAGTGCGGAATCAAGGGCGTACGAAGATTCAAAAAATACGTCTCCCAAGCGCTCGACCACCGCAGCGCGTCCTTGGTACCCGCGCACCATGAGTTGCCGGGGCGTTTCGTAGCCCATTTTCAACTTTCGGAGCGTCCGCCACCACGGCTCGCTGGGCGAAATTTCGTAGTATCCGCGCGGAACTTTGAAGTTTCCCTGAAGCAGGGCGCCAGCCCTGAGCAGATTGAGGTGCGCATCCGGATTGTGCGCTTCAATGCTATCCAGGACGTTCAGAACGGGGGTTCCGTCCACCGGAACCGGAACAGGAACGCGCACCGACGCAAAGTCCTGCGACGGCCAAAGGCCTACGGCTGCCGCCGCCAGTGCAAAGACGGCAATCAACCACCAAGGGCGAATTCGGCGTGCGGCGCGGGACTTACGGCTCACGACCTCAAGCGCTGTAAAAGTTGCACATCGCGAAACTCGCGTCCGACACGGTACCATGCCTTAAGTAGTCCTGAACGCTCGTAGCCACTGGCCGCAAACACGTTCAGGGCCGCAGCGTTGTCCGTAAACACTTCGGCATAAAGGCTCCGCAACCCCACACGTGCAAAGGCCCAATCCTCGACCAACTTCAAGCCCTTGCGTCCGAGTCCTTGGCCACGAACTGCAGGATCGACGAGCAGGGCCACTTCGGCGCGTTGGTGCACCGGTTGCGCGTTGAACACGTCAAACAATCCGAGGGCTTGGCCGTCGGCCGAAGACAGGACAAAGCGAACCTGTTCGGCTTCCCAGAAGTCCCGGTGGGACTCGTCGAGGTAGCGCTTGAGCACCGCCCGACTGTAGGGAGCCACGCGCAGGCCCGCATCCACGTGGTCGGCCTCCCAACGCACGAGCTGGTTCAGGTCCTCAGGTTCGAGGGCGCGAAGTTTTAGGCCGTCCATTCTCCGTCAAATACGCGGGCCACGGGCCCCGTGAGTACAATGTTGGTGAAGCCCTCTGGGCTTGAACTGAAGGCCACCTCAAGTTGGCCACCGCGGGCGTCCAGCACCACGGGGCTGGGCAATCCCCACTGCGTGTGTGCGACCAGTGCGGCGGCGACTGCGCCGGTTCCGCAACTCAAGGTCTCGTCTTCGACGCCGCGCTCGTAGGTGCGCAGGGCGCAGCGTCCTCCCTGTGCCGTGAGCCAATTGATGTTGGCTCCGCCACCAGGAGCATAAACCCCGTAGCGAAGGGCACGCCCCTCGCCCAGCGTATCAACCAATTCGAGGTGGTCGGTGAGCGCTACGTGGTGCGGCGACCCCGTATTCACAAACCATCCGCCGTGCTGCGCAACGGGCCGGGGCGCATCGGCAAACTGGACCGACACCCGCCCGTCACCGAACCAATGGGCCGTGTGTAGGCCATCTGCAGCCAGAAAACTACAGTCCATCCCGGTGAACAGCCCCTGAGAACGCGCAAAGTCGACCGCACATCGCGAACCGTTTCCGCAGAGCGAACCCAAACCGCCGTCGGCGTTGTAGTAGTCCACGCGAAAATCAGCGCCCTCAGACGGACCGACGACCATGAACCCGTCTGCCCCTACCCCATAGCGGCGGTGGCAGATTTCAGCGACCAAAATGGCAGGCCAAAGCGCTTCAAACGAGCCGCGTACGACTACAAAGTCGTTTCCGCTACCGTGGTACTTGACAAAACGTCGGAACATACTGCGAATGTAGGCCGTGGAACAGTTTTTGAATTTCGTCCCCACGTCATTTAACCCAAAAAATTGTGCGTTTATGAATGCGAAAACTTTTGCAGCCGTCACCGGACTCGCGCTCGCAGCGGGCGTGGGCGGATCAGCACTGTACGATGCCGTGCGCGGACCCCAATCTACAGCGACCTCATGGTCAGCGTCCAACGGACGCCTCGTCGCGAACCAACCTGCACTGGTCACCTCTACCGACTTCAGTGCGGCAGCCGAACAGGCAGTCCATGCCGTGGTGCACGTCAAAACTTCGGTAGAACAGGGCTACACGTTTAATCCACTTCAGGACTTCTTCTTCGGGTTTGGCCAATCGCCCCAAATGCAGCCACGAATCGTTCAGGGTTCGGGTTCCGGAGTAATTATCAGCCCCGATGGCTACATCGTAACCAACAACCACGTAATCGACAGGGCCAAAGAGGTCAAGGTGGTACTCAACAGCAACAAAGAGTACATCGCCAAAGTAGTGGGCGTCGACCCCACCACCGACCTCGCCATACTCAAGATCGAGGGCGAAAATTTACCCACTCTTGCGTTCGCAAATAGCGATGAGGTGCGACTCGGCGAATGGGTGCTTGCCGTCGGGAATCCGTTCAACCTCAACTCAACGGTCACGGCCGGAATCATTAGCGCGAAGGGCCGAAGCATCAATATTATTGACAACCAGTCCGCCATCGAGGCCTTCATTCAAACCGATGCAGTCGTTAATCCGGGCAACTCGGGCGGAGCCTTGATCAACACCCGCGGCGACCTCATCGGGATCAACACCGCCATCTCGACCCGCACCGGGAGCTACGAGGGCTACAGCTTCGCGGTTCCGGCCAACATCGTGCGCAAGGTGGTTGACGACCTCACCAAGTACGGAGTGGTTCAGCGCGCCTACCTCGGCGTGAACATCGCTGATATTTCGCCCGAACTCGCTAAAGAAATGAGCATTAGCGAAACCCAAGGCGTGTACATTTCTGAGGTGACCGAGGGCGGAGCCGCCGCCGACGCCGGCATCAAAAAGGGCGACATTCTCGTTCAGGCGGGCGGAAGAGCCATTAAAAAAATGTCTGAGCTCCTCGAGGTTATTGGCAGCCGCCGTCCCGGCGATAAATTGTCGGTGGTCGTGCTTCGCGACGGCAAAGAGAAGGTCTTCAATGTGACCCTTCGCAACCGCCAGGGCAATACCGACGTTCTGAAAAAAGAAGACGTCGCCTCGCTGCAGTCGCTCGGCGCACGCTTTGAGCCCTTGAGTCCTTCTGACAAGGCTCGCTTCGGACTTCGTTCGGGCGTCAAAGTCACGGACGCGGGCAACGGCAAGTTGGCCGAGGCTGGTGTTCCAGCTGGCTTTATCCTCGTCAAGCTCAACAACCGCCTTGTGGCAAGTGCCGACGACGTCGCTCAGATTTTGGGCGAACTCGGACCGGGCGACGGAGTGCTTCTGCAGGGCTACCGCCCGAACGGCCGCGCCGAGGTGTTTGCCTTCGCGCTCTAGGTCGATTCGCCGTACTCCCCAGCCGGTTTTGCGTGGACTAAGTGTCCAAAATACGCAAAACCGGCTTTTTTAATGCGCTCTATTTAGGCCACTTAGCTTAGATAAATTGCACAAAATCGTCTTGAGCCCACCCCCCTCAGCGGCTACCTTTGCGGCACAACCCAACCCAAAAACCAAACCTTGATGAATCCGTCCGCGAACGCCTACCCGTCGTCCGTCCAAGCGCGCATTGCGCTCGAAAAATCCGCCACTGACCTCGTGAAAATTGCGAGCGATTTGTACTACGACCGCAACGTCAAGGTCGTACTCTTTCGCCAGGCAATTCTCGACCAGCGCGCCTCAGAAGTGCTGCACATGCACGAGCACGCAATCGTGATGGCTGAAGAACGCATCACCGTCGACGACAGCCTGGCCATGGCCCAAGCCATCTATGAATTCGGAGTCCAAAATTCGTCACTCGACCTCGGACGACTCGCCACCGAATGGTGCCGCGAAGCCGGATCCTTCTTGACCCGCAAGGCATTTTTGCAGCACAAGTTGAGTGCATTCACCGCGGGATCCAACCCCGCTCCCAAACCTGTAGACGTCGTGCTCTATGGTTTTGGCCGCATCGGACGCCTCGTGGCCCGCGAACTCATCGCCCAAGAAGGCCGCGGCGAGCAATTGCGCTTGCGCGCAATCGTCGTGCGCGGCGGCGGCGCTGAGGACCTCGAAAAGAGGGCTTCGCTTCTGCGCGTCGACTCGATCCATGGTCCGTTCCCGGGGACGGTCACTGCCGATTCCGCCAAAAATGCACTCGTGGTCAACGGACGTCCCGTGCAAATGATCAACGCGGCCAAGCCCGAAGACATTGACTACACGGCCTATGGATTCGACAATGTGCTCGTCGTCGACAACACCGGAGCCTTTCGCGACCGCGAGGCCCTGGCCCGGCACCAGCAGTCCAAGGGTTGTACGAAGGTGCTGTTGACGGCTCCGGGCAAAGGAATTCCGAATGTCGTATTTGGAGTCAACCACGACCAAGATTGGGGCGCCGAAACCATCTTCTCAGCGGCATCGTGCACCACAAACGCGATCGTTCCCGTGCTCAAAGTGATGCAGGACCAGTTCGGAATCGAGCAAGGCCACATCGAAACAATCCACGCCTACACCAACGACCAAAACCTGGTCGACAACATGCATTCCAAGTACCGCCGTGGCCGCGCCGCAGCGCTCAACATGGTCATTACCGAGACCGGAGCAGGCAGCGCAATCGACAAAGCCATTCCAGGCCTCGGAGCAAAATTCACCAGCAATGCAATCCGGGTACCTGTTCCGAACGGTTCACTGGCCATCCTAAAGTTGAATTTAAGCCGGGCAACGGACCGAAATGCGCTGAATTCCGCCCTGAAGTCCGCAGCCTACCGCGGACCACTTGTCGAACAAATCAAGTACTCGACCAGCCCCGAGCTGGTGTCGAGCGACATCGTAGGTGACTCCTGCTGCTCCATTGTCGACAGCGAAGCCACCCTGCTTCACGCCGACGGACGCAATGCCGTGCTCTACGTGTGGTACGACAACGAGTACGGATACACCCGCCAGGTCATGCGACTCGCCAAGCATATTGCAGGGGTACGCCGCAAGACGTACTACTAGTAACTAGTTACCAGTTACTTGCTGATGGCTACTTCTAGCTACTAGTAACTAGTTACTTGCTCTTGGCCTCTGGTGCAACGCGGCGGGGCGAATTAATGCTTACCAGCGCGCTGAACCAGTGGCCAGCAGCGAGTAGCCAGAAGCCAAGAGCCAGTAGCCAGTAGCCAGCAGCCAACAGCCAGCCGTACGTACTTTTGCCGCCATGCTTCCAACTTGGCTTGAACGTACCGAACTTTTGGTGGGATCCGACGCCCTTGAACGCCTTCAAAAAGCCCACGTGCTTGTGGTTGGATTGGGGGGTGTCGGAAGCTTCGCTGCCGAATTCCTCGCTCGTTCGGGAGTGGGTCACCTGACGATTGTTGACGGCGACGTTGTTGACCCCACCAACCGCAACCGCCAGCTTCAGGCCTTGAGTAGCACGCACGGCCAAAAGAAGGCGTGGTTGATGCGCGACCGCATTTTGGACATTAATCCTGAGTGCATCGTCGACAGCATTGACTCATTTCTCGATCCTGAAGCGATGCGCGACCTACTGCGTTCCGCAAAGGTGGATTTTGCGCTGGACTGCATAGACAGTGTACAGCCCAAACTCAACTTTATCGCTACTGCGTTGGGCGAACAGATTCCGTTCATCAGCTCCATGGGCGCTGGAGGACGCTTGGACCCCAGCAAGATTCAGATCGCCAAGCTCGAGAAGAGCTTCAACTGCCCGTTTGCAAAGCACATCCGCAAGCGTTTAGCGAGCGAATACCAGATTCGCAAAGGGTTTCACGTGGTTTTCAGCAGCGAAACCGCCAATCCTGAAAGCGTGAGACTTACCGACGGAAGCAACTTCAAAAAATCATTCTACGGAACCAGCGCTTGGATTCCGGCGTCGTTTGGCATTCACGCGGCAAGCTTCGCCGTCCGCAAACTAATGGCAAGTAACGAGTAACGAGCTACTAGTTTTCGTTCAGGTGCAAAATTTGAGTCAGCAGCGCCTTTGAACTGTTGATCGGCTCCTCGAGTGCGATCATCGTTTCGGTGTTCGAAACGCCCGGAATGTCGCTGATCTTAAAGATGATGTCTTTGGCGTGCTTGGTGTCCTGGCAGCGAATCTTGGCGAA
>JBDLUG010000086.1:0-7120 GCA_039805405.1 Bacteroidota bacterium | reverse complement strand
GAATCGGCACGGGTGATGTAGTCGCTGTGCTGAAGGCTGCGAATGTGCTGCCCCGCGATGCCCACGACCACACCAGAAATGCCCATTGCGCAGTCGGCCTCAGCGGCAGCAATGGCCTGCTGGATGGACTCAATGGTCTGGGTGATGTTGACCACGACGCCGCGCTGGACGCCGAGGCTGGGCGCCGTTCCGTAGCCCAAAATTTCAAGCTTGCGGTGGGCGTCGTAGCGGCCGACGAGGGCGGCAATTTTGGTGGTTCCGATGTCGAGGCCGACGGCGATGCGGTTCGGGTTCATAGCGATGAAGAAGAAGTTCGGGTAAAGACGACCTGGTCGGCAAAGCGCACGTCGATGCGGTCGAGTTGGTCGAGGTACTGGTGCTGAAGGGCGTGCGCATAGAGCGCTTTGGTGCGGTGCGCTTTGTCGGCAAACTGAGTGGATGGGCCCCACGCGATGCGGTGGCTGTGCCATTCGGGGAAGGCCGTAAAGCCCGTGCGCTGGTCAAATTCGAGGGCGTACCATCCGCCCGGAAAGGCGGAATGCTGCGAGGCGCGCTCCAAAAGCTGGAGTGCTTGGCGGATTTCTCGCGAGGTGCGAACGCCAGAAACGAGCGGAAGCCGTGGGCTGTCGTGCTTTGAAATGGGGAATACGCCGCCTTGAGCGTCTGCGTAGACACTTTGTAATCCGCTGACAATGCGGGCTTTGGCGGTTTTTTGCTTCACGATCGTTCGGACTGTTCCATCCCACGTTGAAAATACTTCGGCGTTTTTGACGAAGTCGTGGGCGCGGAGCTTTTCTTCTAACAATGGAATGTTGATTTCTTTAGGGCTGGAGCCGGTCCAGGGCGCTCCGACCGAGCGGAATTCTGGGGCGAGGTCAGCGACCACCAAAAGTGCCTGATCCTTGGGTTGGTGGATGCGTACGGTGTGGCCCGTGACGACCTGGCTACCTCGGGGCTGCGCCGCGACCCAAAGGCCCAAGCCAAGGCCTGCAAATCCAATGATCCACGAGCTGACGATGACGGTGTTGCGCATCCAAGGTTTCATGATTCGGCGCAGATTAGGCGTTCGACGTGCGGAACCAGTCGGTCGATGTCGCCCGCGCCCACCGTGGCCACCACGGTGGCGGGCTGGCTCGCCAGCCATTCCGCGCCGCGGTCGTACGGCACGAGCTGGGCGCCCGGGATCCGGGCCGCCAGCATCGCGCTGTCGACGCCCGCCATGGCGCGTTCGCGGGCTGCATAAATGGGCAAAATGCCGACGAAGTCGGCGCCCGAAAGGGCCTCAGCAAATCCAGCGGCGAAGTCGCGGGTGCGGCTGTACAGGTGCGGTTGAAAGAGTAAGGCAAGCTTTTCGCCCGGGAACATTCCCCGAAGTGCTTCGATGAATCGGGTCAGTTCTGTGGGGTGGTGCGCATAGTCGTCGATGTAGTGGCGGCCAGCGGCGCTTGCGCGGCGGTCAAACCGCCGCGCGACCCCGCGGAAGCTCGCGATCGCTTCCGCGATCGCGGCCGCGGGCATGCCCACTGCGTGGGCCAGCGCCGCAGCAGCAACTGCGTTTTCGACGTTGTGCAACCCGGGGAGCCCGGCGTGCGTGGGGAATTCGGTTCCGTCGAGCACGAGGGTAAAGGCCTGAACGCCGCCCTCGAGTCGCACGTCGCGGTAGGTGTAGCGGTCGCCGGGGCGCCCGTAGGACTCGGCTCCAGCGAGGTCGGCGCAGCCCGGGCCCGCAAACAGCGGCCCCTTGACCTGCCCGGCAAAGGCCCTGAATCCGTCCACGACAGAATCTGCCTCGCCATAAATGTCGAGGTGGTCGGCGTCGGTGCTCGTGATTACGGCGGCGCTGGGGTGCAGATGAAGAAAGGATCGGTCGAACTCGTCGGCCTCGACCACGCTGACCTCTGCGGGGCCGGGAAGGCAGTTTGAGTTGAAGTTGGTGGCGATTCCGCCCAAAAACGCTTGAATCGGTTGGTGCTGGCTGAGGATCCAGGCGAGCATGGCCGACGTCGTGGTCTTGCCGTGGGTTCCGCCGACGGCCAGGCAGGTGCCGGCGTTGGCGATTTGACCTAGGAGTTCCGCGCGCTTGAGTAGGGTTCGGCCCTGGGCTTTGGCGGCCACAAGCTGCGGGTGGTCGGCCGGAATCGCCGGGGTGTAAATGATCCACGCGTCGGCGGGAACCTTCCAGGCCTCGAGCGACTCGTTAAAGCGCAGCCGAGCCCCTTCGCGCGTCAAGGCTTCGGTGAGGTCTGAGGGGGTTTTGTCGTAGCCGCTTACAGGGATTCCGCGCGCCAACGCCCAACGGGCCAGCGACGACATGCCGATGCCGCCGATGCCCAAGAAGTCGAGGGCTGGAATCGCGCCGAGTTCCGGCTGTACCACGTTTAGCTGCGCCATGTCCAGAGTCGTTCGCATTCGTTTACGATGTCGGCCGCGGCGTGCGGCTTGGCGAGCTTGCGGGCGTTGCCGCGAAGCAGTTCGAGTTCGTCGGGGCGGTACAGCAGCCCGTGCACATGCCCACACAGGTTGGCGATGTTGATTTCGGGCATGATGATGGCGGCGCCTGCAGCCACCAGGCTTTCGGCGTTGTGGGTCTGGTGGTCTTCGGCGACGTTGGGCGACGGAACCAGCACCGCCGCAGAACCCGCGCAGGTGAGCTCGCTAAGGGTTCCGGCTCCGGCCCGCGAGAGCACGAGGTCTGCGGCGCGAAGTACGCTCGGCATGTCGTCGATAAAGGCGCTGATTTGGCGTCCGCGACCCTGGCCAAATCGGGCAATGAGGTCTTGAGCATAAAAGCGTCCGCACTGCCAAAAGACTTGGATGTCGCTGGAGCGCCACATGTTTTCGCATGCCGCTACGCCCTCGTTGATGGCGCGGGCGCCTTGGCTTCCGCCGAGTATGAGCACGAGTGGCTTGATGGGGTCAAATCCGAGGGCCAATTTGGCGTCTGCCCGCAGTGCCTCGGTGGTCGGACTGGCTGCCAACGCCGCAAGGTCTGGCCGCACGGGGTTGCCGGTAAAGCGGATGCGGTCGGCAGGGAACGCGGATTCCATTCCTGGGTAGGCCACGCAGATCGCGCCGGCTTTTTTGCTCAGCCAGCGGTTGGTCCAACCAGCAAAGCTGTTTTGCTCCTGAATCAAGGTCGGAATCCCCATGCGCTGTGCCACCCAAAGAGTGGGGCCGCTGACGTAGCCGCCGGTTCCGATCACAAGGTGCGGACGTTCGCGCTCCATAATGGCGCGGACGCGCTTCAGGCTCGACCATACTTTACCTGGAAGGCTCAAGTTGGCCCACAGCTTTTTGCGCTGAAACCCGGCGATGCGGATTCCTTCGATCGGGAAGCCTGCGGCAGGGACGCGTTCCATTTCCATTCGGCCCTCGGCGCCGACAAACAGAATTCGGGCTTGGGGGTAGCGGGCTTGGAGTTCACGGGCGATGCTGACAGCCGGAAAAATGTGTCCGCCGGTTCCGCCGCCTGAGATGATGATGCGCAGTTGCTCAGCCATTGGGTAGGTTTGGTGCTTTGGCTTGGGTAAGGGGTTCGCTGGATTCGTTCCAGTCGTTTTCGAGTGCGGCCGCGAGGTCGGGGTCGACATCTTCACCGTCGCCTTTGCCGCGGCTGACTGCGATGACCATGGCGAGGGCGGCACAGGTGAGTAGGAGCGAGGTTCCGCCCGCGCTCACCAGCGGAAGCGTTTGACCCGTGACCGGAAAAAGTCCCGTCGCCACCGCCATATTGATGAAGGCCTGAACGACGATGGCGTAGCCGATTCCGAGGGCCAAGAGTTTGCCAAATAGGTCTTTAGCCCGCTTTGCAACGCGTACTACCGCAAAGAGGAGCCAGATGTACATGGCCAGCACAATGGTTCCGCCCACCAGACCGTATTCTTCGACAATCAGTGCATAGACGAAGTCAGAGTTGTTCTGCGGCAAGAAGTGCTTGTGAAGTCCTCCGCCCGGGCCCTGGCCAAAGATGCGGCCTTCAGCAATGGCCGTCTGGGCCAGGGTAGTTTGGTAGGTGTCGTCTTCGGTTCCGCCGCCAGAAAACGTTTCGATGCGCGACTTCCAGGTCTGGACGCGGTTGGGCATAAGGTCCGGAGCCACCATGACCGCTGCAACAAAGATGGCGAGCGCGGCAGCGCCCAAACCGGCGATGCGCAGCAAGTACTTAAACGGGTATCCGCCTAAAGCGAGTACGACGCTTGCGTTCACAAAGACGAGTGCGGCGGTCGAGAAGTTGGCGGGCAGAATCAGCCCTACCGTGGCAAAGATGGCCCAAAGCACCTTTCTAAAGGATTGCCCAAACGTCCATTCTTCTTTGCGCTTGGCCATTTGGCGCGCCACGAACATGATCAGTACGACGTTGGCGAAAGCACTCGTTTGAAACGAGATGCCGAAGATGCTGATCCAGCGGCTGGCGTTGGCGCCTCCGATGGTTCGGCCTTGGGCCAAGGTGAATGCCAGCAATCCCAAGGTGACGACCATCAGTAGCCCCGCAACGCTTCCAAAAAAGCGGTAGGGCGTGCGGTGCAGCGCAAACGCTGCGGCCCAGCTGAGCAGAATGAACGAGAAGTGGCTTAAGGTTCCGCCACCACTGTACACCGGGAGGAGCGAAAACAGCGACAGCAAGAGCATGCCCACCCAAACTTGGGTGCTGCCCTGAAAAATTTTGCTGAAGCCTTGGTTTTCCATGTGCTACAGGGCGCGAACGCAGGTTTTGAATTGGCGACCGCGGTCTTCGTAGTTCTGAAAGAGGTCGAAGCTGGCGCAGCAAGGGCTGAGCAGCACCGTGTCGCCTTTGCTGGCGAGCTGGTAGGCGGTGCGCACGGCGTGTTCCATGCTCGCAGTCTCCGCAAGCAGTCCGACGCGACCTTCAAATGCTTCGACAATTTTGTGGTTGTCGGTGCCCATGGCCACGATCGCTTTTACCTTTTTCTCGACCAGGCGAAAGAGTTCGCTGTAGTCGTTGCCCTTGTCGACGCCGCCCAGGATCAAGACCGTCGGAGTAGTCATGCTCTCAAGGGCATAGTACGTCGAGTTCACGTTGGTCGCCTTTGAGTCGTTGATGAAGTGGATTCCGCCGACGTGGGCCACCGATTCCATGCGGTGCTCGAGGCCCTCAAAGTGCGCGAGCGACTCGCGAATGGCTTCGTCGCGAACCTGAAGGAGTCGGGCGCTTAGCCCAGCAGCCAAGGCATTGAAGGTGTTGTGTTTGCCCTGCAGGGCGAGTTCGTCGATGGTCATTTCGGTATCAGCGGTTCTAATCAGGTAGTTCGGGGGAATGGGGGCGGCACCTTGGGCGGGCAGCGATGCGGGCTCAGAGGTGTAGATGGGGTAGAGGTTGGCGGCCACGCGCTCTAGGTAGCGTTGGCTGATGGGGTCTTCGCCATAAAAGACAAAGGCGTCTTCGCTGCGCTGGTGCTGGGCTATGGCGAACTTGGTCTCGGCGTAGGCCTCAAGGCTGCCGTAGCGGTCAAGGTGGTCGGGCGTAATGTTGGTGAGCACCGCCACGTCGGGCCTGAAGCTCGGGCAGTCCTCGAGTTGGTAGCTCGAAACCTCAAGCACGTAGACATCGGCATCTGGCGTTAAGAGGAGGCGGCCTGCGCCCACCCCGATGTTGCCGCCTACCTGAACGTTGGCTCCGGCTTGGCGCAGGATGTGGCCGAGCCAGCTCGTGGTTGTGGTTTTGCCGTTGCTGCCCGTAATGGCGGCGATTTTAGCGCTCGCGGGGCAGTTCATGTAGAACCACTCGATGTCGGACCAAATGGGTACACCTGCCTGCTTGAGGGCGGCAACAATGGGGTGGCTTGGCGGAATTCCTGGGCTTTTCACCACCGCTTCTGCGGTAAGTAGTTGGTCGAGGCTGTGCTGTCCTTCTTCACACGGAATCCCCGCTGCTTCGAGCTCAGCGCGGTATCCCGGGCCGAGGATTTTGCCCTCGCTCAAAAAGACGTCCACGCCGCGGTGTGCCGCGAGCAGGGCGGCTCCGATTCCGCTTTCGCCGCCGCCGAGCACGGCGATCCGATGGGGGAGTTTGGCGCGCACGGGACTAGCGGAGTTTGAGGGTGATCAGAGTGAAAATGGCCAAGAAGATGCCCGAAATCCAGAAGCGGGTCACGATTTTGGATTCGTGCAGCCCCTTTTTTTGGTAGTGGTGGTGCAGTGGCGACATCAAGAAGATGCGGCGACCTTCACCGTACTTCTTTTTGGTGTACTTGAAGTAGGCCACTTGAAGCACCACACTGAGGTTTTCGACCAAAAACACGCCGGCCAAAATGGGAATCAGCAACTCCTTGCGAATCGCCAAGGCGAACACGGCGATGATGGCGCCGATCGAAAGGCTTCCGGTGTCGCCCATAAATACCTGAGCGGGGTAGGTGTTGTACCAGAGGAATCCGATAGCGGCCCCCAGAAATGCGGCGGCAAATACGATCATTTCGCCCGACATCGGAATGTACATGATGTCGAGGTAGCTGGCGAACACCACAGAGCCGCTTACATAGGCCAGGACCGCGAGGGTGAAGGCGATGATGGCCGAGGTTCCGCCCGCCAAGCCGTCGAGGCCGTCGGTCAAGTTGGCGCCGTTGCTCACCGCGGTGATGATAAAAATCACGATGGGAATAAAGAGCACCCATGCCCATTCCGCGTGCGCGTCGGTCCAAAACACGAGGTCGGCGTAGTCAAACGTAGATTCCTTGATGAACGGAATCGTGGTGCGTAGGTGCTGCTCGGCCGCGCCAAACTTGGGCTTACCTCCGCTTACCTCGCCGTAGAGCTCGTCGAGTGTGGTGGCCGGCAGCTCCTCTTTCATGGTCACGTCGGGGTGAAAGGCCAGCACGGATCCGACGACGAGGCCCAGCGTGACTTGGCCAATGACTTTAAAAATTCCGCGAAGCCCCTGCTTGTTTTTGCGAAATACTTTGATGTAGTCGTCGGCGAATCCGATCGCGCCCATCCACACGGTAGTAAGCAGGAGCAATTGGATGTAAATGTTTCCGAGGTCCGCCACAAGCAGAACCGGAACTACGATGGCCGCGAGGATGATGAGTCCGCCCATGGTGGGAGTTCCGGCCTTGCTGAGTTGGCCTTCGAGGCCGAGGTCGCGCACGGTTTCGCCCACTTGAAG
>JBDLUG010000085.1:0-7168 GCA_039805405.1 Bacteroidota bacterium | reverse complement strand
GAAGCGGTTGCGCGGAAGCCCGTACGCCTCAGCCCGCTGGGCGAGGTCGCGCAGAAGGTCGTCGGGCAAACTGGTGGTAAATGCTGGCATACCCCAAAATTACAGTGAATTGAGGCTGTACGTACGTTTTATACGTATACAAATACTTCAGAGAGCTCCGTAGCCCGAACCTGCGTATCTTCGGGGCATGTTCGGCAGCTTTCCGTTCAGCCTCACCCCGATGCGCCGCGATCCCGCGCACCGCAGCGAAATGGTCAATCAGGGCCTGTTTGGTGAAGTGTTTGAAATCCTAGGCCACGAGCGCGAATGGAGCCACATTCGCCTCGGACACGACGGCTATGAGGGCTGGGTTCTCACCCAGCAAACGGCTGAACTCAGCCGCGAATCCTACCGCAGCCAACTCGACCGCCCCCAGCCCGTTGTAGCGAGCGCCGTCGACCTCGTCGACCACCTGCAGCCCATGAAGAGCCGCACCGTGGTCGCGGGATCCTTTCTGCCCTACCTCGATGGCGACCAGCTCGAACTCGCCGACGAAACCTACGCCTACCAGGGCCCATTGGCCGACCAAAACCCATCGCGCGAAGGCGTCGTACGCCACGCATTCACCTTTTTGAACGCCCCTTACCTCTGGGGTGGCCGCAGCGCCTTCGGGATTGACTGCAGCGGACTCACTCAGGTTTCGTTCCGCATGTCGGGAATCAATCTACTGCGCGATGCCCACCAGCAGGCCAGCCAGGGCCAGGTCGTTGACTTTCTTGAAGAAGCGCTCGAGGGCGACCTCGCCTTTTTTGACAACGAAGAGGGCCGCATCACCCACGTCGGAATCGTTCTGAGCGAGCACCGAATTCTGCACGCCAGCGGTTCTGTGCGCGTCGACGCGCTCGACCCCAGCGGAATCTACAACGCCGACCTCGGCCGCCACACCCACCGACTGCGCATCATTAAACGTTTCGTGTAGCATGCCGTCCCAAAGCGTGTGGCGCAGCGCCGCCGTCTGGGTCGCCGCCTTGGGCTACTTCGTCGACATCTACGACCTGCTGCTGTTTAGCATCGTGCGGGTTCCGTCGCTCGACGACCTCGGCGTCGCAAATTCTTTTGAGAGCGGACTCCTCATCATCAACGTCCAAATGTTTGGGTTGATGCTGGGCGGAATCCTTTGGGGCATTCTCGGCGACCGCATGGGCCGCACCCGCGTGCTCTTCATGTCGATTTTGATTTATTCCGCCGGAAACATCGCCAACGGATTCGTTCAGACCGAACTGCAGTATGCCATCGTGCGGTTTGCCGCGGGAATCGGCCTTGCCGGCGAGCTCGGCGCAGGCATCACGTTGGTTAGCGAACTGCTCCCAGCCGCCAAGCGCGGAATCGGCACCTCACTCGTCGCAGGAATCGGCCTGCTGGGCGCCGTCGCGGCATTTTTTGTCGCCCAAGCTGTGGAATGGCGAACCGCCTACTTCATCGGCGGCGGAATGGGCCTGAGCCTGCTGCTTTTGCGACTTAAAGTGCTGGATTCCGGGCTTTTTCACCAAACCGCCGCGCGCACCGACGTGGTGCGCGGAAGCCTTCTTCAGCTCTTTCGCACTCGAGAGCGAAGCATGCGCTACCTGCGCAGCGTGCTGATCGGCCTCCCGACCTGGTTTGTCATCGGAATCCTCGTGAGCTTCAGCCGCGAATTCGCCGTGCATTTGGGCATCACTGAACCCATTGATCCGGGCCGCGGAATCCTCTACGCGTACGCCGCGATTGCCGCGGGCGACATTTTAATTGGGTTACTGAGTCAAGCGCTTAAGTCGCGTAAAAAAGCGCTGTACGTGTTTTACGCAATTACCGCGATTGGAATGCTTCGCTTTTTCACGGCGTCTTCGGCTGAGCAGCTGTACTGGGCATGCGGAATCATGGGCTTTGGCACCGGATTTTGGGCGCTTTTTGTGACGGTGGGCGCCGAAAACTTTGGCACCAACCTGCGGGCCACTGCCGCCACGACGATTCCCAACATGGTTCGCGGATCGCTCAACCTTATCTCAGCGCTGTTTTTGTGGCTAACCGCTAAGGCGGGCTACCTCGAAGGCGGAATCCTGACGGCTGTAGTTGTCTTTGCCGTAACCCTTTGGGCTGCCGCAGGCTTGACCGAGACCTTTGGTCGTGACCTTGATTTTGTCGAAAAGGACTGAGTTCCGCTCGGTTAGCGGCGCTTTTTAGGCGTCTGAAGCTGGATCACCACCTCTTGGAGCGAGTCTGCGCGGCGCTGCGCCTTGAGCATTTTGCGCTCTGCGGCTAAGCGTTCAAGGCGCCACACGTCGCGCTGGGTCGCATTCTTAAGGACGCGCTCTTGAAGCGAATCAGCCCGCAATTGAGCCAGTTGCAGTTCGTCGGCCTTGCGCTCGAGCTCACGAGCCAGCTGGATTGAGGCCTGCTCAGACTGCTCCCCCCAGTTTTCAATCGCGTGCAGGCTGTCGCGCACCGCGAGCACGCGCACGTGGGACGTGGCACTGTCGGCACGAAGCCGATTCACTGCTGCCATGTGGCGATCGACGACCTGCTTCGGGACCACACAGGATGCAACCGCCACCGCAGACAAACTGAGAAGAATAATGCTTCGCACGGCCTAAAGGTAGGGCGCATCGTACCTTCGCTCAATGCCCCTATTTGACGTTCGAAGCCCTTCAGAATTTGCCTACGGCCATGCGCCCGGGGCCATTTCGCTGCCCCTATTCAGCGACGGTGAGCGGGCCGAAATCGGAACCGTATATACGAAGCAGTCGCCCGCCAAAGCAGTCCGGCTTGGCCTCAAGTACGCCGGGTTGCGAATGGCTGACTTGGTGGCAGAGGTCGATGCCCGTGTCAAGCGTGACACCTCCCCTGTCGAAGTGTACTGCTGGCGCGGGGGGCAACGCAGCGGATCCGTAGCCTGGTTGCTCGGCACCGCCGGATACGACGTACACCGCTGGGAGGGTGGCTACAAAGCCTACCGCGGGCGCGTCCTGGAATCTTGGGGGGCGAAACGGCCCTATGTCGTCCTCGCGGGCCTCACCGGATCGGGCAAAACCGAAGTACTGCGGGCTATGCTTGAACTGGGCGCGCCGGTGCTCGACCTTGAGGGATTGGCGAACCACAAGGGTTCCGCATTTGGGCAAATTGGCGAACTGCCGCAGCCCACCAACGAACAGTTTGAGAACGACGGAGCCGTGCGACTGGCTGAACTCGAAGGGCAGCCACGGATTTGGATTGAGGACGAATCCCGCTCGATTGGACGAATTTGGCTGCAGCAGAGCTTTTTTGCGCACAAAAAATCGGCTCCGGTGGTGCTGCTCGAACGCAGTCTCGACGAGCGGGTCGACCGCCTCGTGGCCGCCTACGGCCAAGCTTCCCGCGAAGAGCTTGCCGAAACGTTTGTACGCATTGCTAAGCGCTTGGGCGACCAAAATGCTCGGGCCGCCGTGGACCACGTCCATCAAGGCAACTTGGCCGACGCCGCCCGAATTGCGCTGCACTACTACGACCGAACCTATGCCGAAAGCGTAGCCGCCCGGACCGAAACCATCACCGCCCGCCTGGACGGTACCGGCAAGAGCGACACCGAAGTCGCCCGCGAACTCCAAACACTTGTATGAAACTCACTGAATTCAACCCCGGATCCGGATGCGGATGCAAACTCGGCCCTGAAGCACTGCAGTGCATACTCGGCGCCAGTGGAGTCCGATCCAGCGATGACTGGCCCCAGCTTTGGGTGGGCCACGAACACGCCGACGACGCCGCAGTGGTTGACCTCGGCGACGGCCGCGGACTCGTGCAAACCGTCGACTTTTTTACCCCAATTGTCGACGACCCCTATGACTTTGGTCGGATTGCGGCCACCAACGCGCTGAGCGACGTCTACGCGATGGGCGGAACACCCATTTCGGCATTGGCACTGCTCGCGTGGCCGATCGAACGACTGCCTGCAGAGCTGGCGGGCCGCGTTATAGAAGGCGCTCGTGACGTTTGCCGCGAAGCCGGAATTCCGCTCGCCGGAGGCCACAGCATCGACATTCCCGAACCTCTATTTGGCCTCAGCGTCAGTGGAATCGTCGACAAGCGTCACCTCAAAACCAACAGCCAAGCCCAGCCCGGCGACGTGCTCTTTTTGACCAAACCCCTGGGATTGGGCATTTTGGCCACCGCCACCAAGCGTGGAACCGCTACCGATTCCGACCGAGAATGGGCGCTCGCAACTATGCTCACCCGCAACGATATCGGGCCCAAATTGGCCGAAATACCGGGAGTCCACAGCATGACAGACGTAACTGGGTTTGGTCTTGCAGGGCACCTGCTTGAAGTGGCCAGCGCCAGTGGCTTAAGGGCAGAGCTCGACATGGCCAAGGTGGCGACCTACGACCCCGAACGCCTGCGGGCACTCTACCTGCAGTTCTGCCTGCCGAACTTGACGACGACAAACTACCGCGCCATTCAACCCGACTCGAGTCCGATGGACGGGTACACGATGGCTGTACTTTGCGACCCCCAAACCAGTGGCGGACTGCTCGTGTTCGCGAGTGCCGACGCGGCTCCGCACGTGCGCGAAGCCCTTGCCGCTCAAGGACTAAACGCCGAGCCAATCGGCAGAATGCACGACTTCGACGCGGAAGTTCCGCGGCTTTCGTTCACAGAATAGAAAGATCGGTTGCCATATCGTAATATTGCAATATAGCAATAAAGCGAACCCCATGGGCACCAGCCATACCGAATCGTTCACCCCAGAGCACCTTGCGCTCGCCGAACTCTTTAAGGCACTGGGCCATCCGGCCCGACTCGCCATCGTCAATGCCATCGCGGCACAGCAGGCCTGCGTCTGCGGAGAATTCGTAGAGATTACGGGACTCTCGCAAGCGACGGTGAGCCAGCACCTCAAAGAACTAAAGTCGGCCGGAATCATTCACGGAAGCATTCAGGGACCAAAAACCTGCTACTGCCTTTCGCCGAGCGCGTTAGGGCTCCTCAAGGCTAGTGTTGCGCAGCTTCAAACTCCGCCAGATTCATGCTGCTAGGTGCCGCCAAAGACGTGCGGCCCGCGGCCGAGGCCATCTCGGCGGCACTGGCTCAGGGACCCATTCAGTTGCTCTTTGTGTGCACCCACAATTCGCGGCGCAGTCAGCTCTGTGAGGCCCTCGCTGCCCACCGGTTGAGGAATGATGCTCGAATAACCGTTCGAAGCTGCGGAACCGAACAGACCGCCTGCCATCCCTCTACTGCTCAAGCGCTTGAGGATTTGGGCTGGGAGGTGCGCGATTTAGGCCAGGGGCGCTTTCACGTGCACATGGATGAAACCAACTGTACGCTCTATTCAAAAACGCTCGATGAAGTTCCGCGCGACCTTCCCATCGTGGCGATGATGACCTGCGCCGAGGCCGACGAGGCCTGCCCGGCCATTGTGGGGGCGGTGGCGCGGATTCCGTGGCGCTACCCCGACCCCAAAATCGCAGACGGCACGTCCGAGTCCCGAGCGACCTACCGAGCGGTGGCTGAGGCCATTGCCCGCGACCTCGACGCCTTGTTCCACGAACTTCAGCACGCACCGTGAAATTTCTCGATAAGTACCTGACCCTTTGGATTTTTGCAGCCATGGCGGCCGGAGTCGCACTCGGCGCCTTTACCGACATAGAATCCTACCTTGACACGACGCCCGGCAGCATGCACCCCGGACTCGCGGTGGGATTGATTGCGATGATGCTTCCGCCCTTGGCCAAAGTGAATCTGCGCGAACTCCCCCACGTGTTTGCACGCACGAAGCTGTTGACCACCTCACTCCTGCTCAATTGGGTCGTCGGACCGCTCTTTATGTTTGCCCTGGCGTGGATTTTTGTGCGCGACCAGCCGGCCTACTTCAATGGACTCATTCTCATCGGATTGGCGCGATGCATCGCCATGGTCGTGGTGTGGAACGACCTCGCCTGCGGCAACCGCGAATACGCCGCCGGACTCGTGGGCCTCAACAGTATCTTTCAAATGCTCTTTTATGCCGCATATGCGGGCTTCTTTCTCAATGTGGTTCCGACTTGGCTCGGAATGGCTGAACAGACCGTGAGCATTGACGCCCGGTTGGTGGCCGAAAGCGTGCTGGTTTACCTCGGAATCCCCTTCGCCCTCGGCCAACTGCTGCGCTGGGTCAGTATTCGGGTGCGCGGCGAACAGTGGTTCAGCCAAGTCCTCGCTCCGCGCATTTCGCCCGTGACCCTCGTCGCGTTGCTGGCCACCATTGTACTCATGTTTTCGCTCAAGGGCGACCAGGTACTCGCTTTGCCATGGGATGTGCTTCGGCTCGCGGTTCCGCTGGCAATCTACTTTGTGGGCATGTTTGGATTCACCTTTTGGATTGCCAAGCGCCAGGGCGCCGACTATCCGACGACGGCCGCGCTTTCGTTTACTTCTGCCGGAAACAACTTCGAGCTGGCCATCGCCGTCGCCATTGCGAGCTTCGGACTCGGATCCGGCGAAGCGTTTGCGGGAGTGATTGGGCCGTTAATTGAGGTTCCGGCCCTCATTCTGCTGGTCCAGGTAGCACTAAAGGCACGCGCTCGCTTTGTAGCTTAGCCCCATGGGAGCCTTCACCACCACCTACCTCGGCAGCTTGCGCTGCGAGAACCTTCACGAACAGTCCGGAACCCGCATCTTCACCGATGCACCTACCGACAACCAGGGTCAAGGTTCCGCCTTTTCGCCCACCGACCTGTGCGCACTTAGTCTGACGACGTGCATTGTCACCACGATGGGGATTTATGCACACATGAAGGAGTTTTCAATCCTCGCCGCCGAGGCGACGACCCACAAGCACATGGCCAACGATCCGCGGCGCATTGCCCGAATCGAAGTGCACCTCACCTTAACCCTTGCGGCAGACGCGACCGAGCGCCAAGAGGAAGGGCTTCGCCGCATTGCGAACACGTGTCCGGTTTCGCGCAGCCTGCACCCCGAGATTGACCAGGACGTGCACCTGACGTTTCTGAGGGCCGAAGCCTAACTAAAACCCTTCGGGAATGAACGGATTGACGCGCGGACTGAGTTCCGTGATCGTTTGGCGCGCGTAGTCCACGCCGTACACAGCCGGAATCGTGCGCGAAGTGTGCCGCGACCAGAGGGCGTATGCGTTGGAACCGGTTCCGAGGTAGAGCATTTGGTCGCCCGCCTTGAGTGC
>JBDLUG010000084.1:0-7392 GCA_039805405.1 Bacteroidota bacterium | reverse complement strand
CTCATCGTACGTACCCGCGGGCACCGCCTCGAGGGCGTGTGGCACAGCGGATCCCCCATGCAGTTGCTGCTGGGCTCGCTTCGCGGAATGTACCTCTGCACTCCGCGCAACATGGTCCAGGCCGCCGGAATGTATACTACCCTACTGCAGGCCGACGAGCCCGCCGTGGTCATCGAGTGCCTCAACGGATACCGACTCAAAGAGAACTTGCCCACCAACCTGGGGAGCTTCACGGTACCCTTGGGCCGCCCTGAAATCCTTCGTTCCGGAACCGACGCCACCGTCGTGTCGTACGGATCCACGCTGCGCATCGTGATGGACGCCGCCGCGGAACTCGAGCGCTTCGGAATCTCTATCGAGGTGGTTGACGTGCAAACCCTGCTTCCGTTTGACCTCAATGCAGACTGTGTGGCGTCGCTTAAGCGCACCAACCGACTGCTTGTGGTCGACGAAGACGTTCCCGGCGGAGCCGCAGCCTACCTCATGCAGCAAATCCTCGAGGAGCAGGATGGATACCGATACCTGGACGCTGCCCCGCGCAGCCTGACGGCTAAGGCTCACCGACCCGCCTACGGATCCGACGGCGACTACTTCTCAAAGCCCAGTGCTGAGGACGTGGTTGACGCGGTGCTGGAGCTGGTAGGGGAGTAGGGGTTGGCTCCTTTGCTTATTTGGCGAGGTTAGCTCGTTGGCTCGTTGGCGAGGTTAGCTCGTTGGCTTGTGTGGGAATCAAACACTCCATGTATCCACTAATTCGGCAAATTGTGTAATTTTGCGGTATTACCACCCCTTAAGTCAGCAACGACTTTTGGGCCGACGCGCACTTCAAAGGTGCGCGTCTATTTTTTTGCTGAATTACACAAAATAAACCACCACGTGTTTTTGGCATTCAAAAAACCTCTTTATCTTTGTGCCATTACCACCCCTTAAGTCAGCAACGACTTCTGGCCGACGCGCACTCAAAAGGTGCGCGTCTATTTTTTAAAGTCGAATTGAAATCGTTCGAGGTCTTTCTGGTCAATAAAAAAGTACGCTTGAGAAAAGCGCTTAAGGTCTTTAGACGTTCGGTTTGGAGGAAAGTAAACTACAACTCTTTTATCCTTCGCGCATCGAGTCAATTTTCGGATGGGCGGCACCAAGTCACTGTCGGCGGTGACGAGAATGGCGACGTCGTAGCGGTCTAGGAGTCCGTCGGCAAGCACATCGACGGCGATGTGGACGTCGGTCATTTTCTCTTCGAATGACGGAATTGACTGTCCGCAGTGCTCGCAGTGAATCGTCTTTTGCTGAAACCGTCCGAGGATTACCTCGACGTTCGATGCGCGGAGCGCCGCGAAGTAGCGCTTCTGGGCGCGTTCGGCTTCGGGACTTCCGACAAGGGGCGCGGAATAGTAGCGCACCGATGAAAGCATTTGGTTGGTGCCTAAGCGGCTCCGGACGTACGAGGTGACGTCAAAATTGACGGCCTTCGGGTTCCGGGATCGAATTCCGAAAAAGAGGTTAAAACCATCGACGTACACTGCGACTCGTTCCACAATTTGACGTGCACGCGGGACATGAACGCGGTGCCTGTCAAAAGTCAGTTAGGGCGCACTGATTAGTCGTATATCGTTAATAACTAAGTGTTTAAATTGATTTCGTGGCCACTTCGTGGCTAGAGCGCTTCGCGCTAGGGCTGCTTTGCAGCTAAAATCTCATATTGGCCTAGAACCGCTTCGCGGCAGCAAGAAGCCAGTTGCAAGAAACCAAAAAGTAAAAAGAAAAGGGCAAGGACACTTATCGCACCGCTACAACCGACTACCCTTGCTGCATTTCTGCCCTGGGGGATTCATCAGGAGCTGGTCGTAAGGCCTTGCCCAGGTGCAAAGATACGCAGCGATTGTGCGACCTTTGCGTATGATGCGTTTAAAACGATTCCTCTTTCTGGCGGCTGCAGTCCTGGCGTCCGCTTCTCTTGAGGCCCAAGATTTTAGCCAGACCGCGGTTCTTCGCGGCCCGGTGACAGAGCTTCAAAAGGACTCAGTAGCCGTTTGGCTCCGCAACGACGGAATCCGCGACCTGAACATCATTGGCATGTGGAGCTGTGCCCAGTGGGGCGATACCCTGTTGAGCTTGAGGGCAGAGAGCACGAGCCTGTCGGTGGGCGACTCGACGCGGGTTTGGATGCGCTTCTCGCCGGAGCACAATGTGTACTACCGGCTTCCCGCGGTGGTGGCCACCGACGGCCCCGACGGGTTTGCGGCGCTGCAGTTCGAAGCCCAAGGTCGCTGGAGCAATACCTACTACAGCAGCACCGAAAACAAGAGTTGGGCCCCACTCAAGTCAGCACTCACCACAAAGCTGAACCAGGGCACAACCAACCTCGGCTACAACGGAGCCCGCGACCAGATGTACGGAAACCTCGACAACGTCAACGGCGACGTGACGTGTATTTACACGGGGCGAGTGGCCACCTTTAACACTCGGGCAGGGGCGACGGCCAACAACATGAACTGCGAGCATACGTTTCCGCAGAGCTTCTTCAATTCGGCCGAGCCTATGAAGAGCGACATTCACCACTTGTTTCCGAGCGACGAATCCGCGAATACGCAGCGCAGCAACAACCCGTTCGGAATCATTACGGGCACTCCGGCCTGGTCGGTGGGCGGAAGCAAGCGCCTCAGCGGCGTCTTTGAACCGCGCGACGCCCACAAAGGCGATGCGGCGCGGGCCATGATGTACTTCGTGACGCGCTTTGGCGACTACAGCAGCTTTTATGCCCAGCAGGCCGCGGTGCTCGAGGCCTGGCACCAGCAGTTTCAGCCCGACAGCGCCGACCGGGCGCGGAACCAGGGTATCGCCGCCCTTCAAAACACGCGCAACCCCTTCGTGGACTACCCCCAAATCATGGAGCGCTTGATCAGCCTCGCGGGCAATCCGCAGCCCAACCTCGCAGCCCAGCACTGGGCGAGTGAGGACACCCTTGAGCTCGAGCTCTGGTCGTGGTCTGTGGGGCCCATGCTCCGCCGCCGCTTGGTTGTGGCCAATCCGGGCAGCGACGACCTCATCCTTGGTGCGGCTGCGCTGTCGGCTCCGAACGTCAACCTTACCGCGGGCGGCAACGCCGACACCCTAAAGCCGGGCGAGCTGCACATCTACGAGATTGAGTACCCGGCGTCGGTCGTGCACGACGGCGGTAGCCTCAGCTACACCACCAACACGGGCGGAACCGTGACCCACTACCTGCGCGGCACCCCCTATATTGGCGTTGGCGAACCCTCGACCCATGAGGTGCGCGCCTACCGCAGCGGACGCCAGCTCGTCATCGAGGGCTTGCCCCACGGTGCGCATGCCGAATGGACCGACGCAGACGGGCGTGTGCGCTGGGCGACCGACCGCGCCGAAGGCCTCGAGGAGCTTCGCGCCCCTGGCCACGGAACGGGTATTTTGCGTTGGACCCTCGACGGGCAGCGCGGCGTCCTTAAGTTTGTGTACTAAACTCCCTAAAAATTCCGATCATGGATTCAACGACCAAACGCATCGCCATTAACTACGGCCTCATCGTGAGCGCTGTCGCCGTGGGCTACACTCTCATTTCGTACATCGTGAACGAAGCCTGGCTTTCGAGCCAAGCGGGCGGAATTTTTATGCTGCTGGCCATGCTGGTGATTCCGTACTTCGGTGTGCGCGAATTCAAAAAGGCGAACGACGGATACGCCACCTTTCGCGAGGCCTTTTCGGCGTACGTGCTCCCGCTCATCGTTTCGTCGGTGGTCGGATTGGCGTTCAACTGGCTCATGCACAACGTGATTGACGGCGAATTGGCGACCCGAATGGGCGAACGCGTGTACGAGCGATTTGCCGAAATGCCCGAAGAACAGCGCAAGGGGGTTATGACCTTCATGGGAGTTGCAAATGATGCAGAACTTAAGGCTGAGTCGATCAAAATGACCGTGGACCAGACGAGCATTATGGGTATGCTGAAGTCGACCGGAATTGGAATCATCATGTACGCCGTGATCGGTCTGATTGTGGGTGCAGTGGCTAAGAAAAACCGCCCCGAGTTCCAGTGAACCACCTTGACCTGAGCCTTGTCATTCCGCTGTTCAACGAAGAAGAATCGTTGGCAGAACTTCACGCCTGGATCGACCGTGTGTGCGCGGCCCACGGGCTTCGCTACGAGGTGCTGTTCATCAACGACGGCTCGACCGACGCTTCCTGGAAGGTGATCGAGGGCCTCTCGGCCCAGCACCCTGAGGTACGCGGAATCCGCTTTCGCCGCAACCACGGCAAGTCCGCCGCCCTGTACGTCGGTTTTCAGGCTGCCCAAGGCGACGTGGTCATCACCATGGACGCCGACCTGCAGGACAGTCCCGACGAGATTCCGGACCTCGTGCGCATGATTCGCGAAGAAGGCTTCGACCTGGTCAGCGGATGGAAGAAGAAGCGCTACGATCCGCTGTCGAAAACCCTTCCCACCAAGCTGTTTAACTGGGCCGCGCGCAAAATGAGCGGAATCTACCTGCACGACTTCAACTGCGGCCTCAAGGCCTACCGTCTCGAGGTAGCTCAGGCTGTGGAAGTTCAGGGCGAAATGCACCGCTACGTGCCCGTGCTCGCCAAGATGCAGGGATTTACCCGCATCGGCGAAAAGGTCGTGGAGCACCGCGCACGCCCCTACGGTGTGACCAAGTTCGGGCTGAACCGCTTTACCAACGGCCTGTTGGACCTTGTGACCCTCAGCATGGTGTCGCGCTTTCGCCGCCGTCCGATGCACTTTTTTGGAACCTGGGGCCTTGTGATGTTCTTTTTCAGCGGGGTCGCCCTCACGGTACTGGGCGGTCTGAAGCTCGCTCGCCTTTGGAGCGGTCAGCGCCCCGGTTTGATTGCCGACGATCCTTGGTTTTTCATCTTTTTGACGGCCATGATCCTCGGAACCCAGCTCTTTGTAACCGGCCTTTTGGCGGAACTTGTAGTGCGCAGCGGACGCCGGCGTCCCGAGTACGGAATCGCCGAGGAACTGAACCGCCCCCATGGAGACTCCCGCCTACACTGAGTTACTCTACGGCCTCGATCTGACGCACTACGGGCCCGCGCGCAGCGCGGAGCCTGAGTTTTCGCTGATTTCACCCACGTTTAAGCGCCCCGACGAGGTGCGCGAGTTCATTGCGAGCGCGGCAAAGCTCGCCGTTCCCAAAGGACGTTTTGAGGTCATTTTGGCCGACGGAACTCCCGACGACAGCCTTCGCCCCGAGATTCAAAAGGCCGCCGAGGCCGCAGGCCTCGGCGTGACCGTCTTGTATTATCCCGGGCTCGCCGTGAGCGACGCACGCAATGCCGCCGCCGCGGCGTCGCGGGGCCCCTGGCTCATCTTTTTGGACTCGGACTGCCTGCTCCCCGAGGGCTACCTCGACGCGGTGGCCCACGGCCTGGCCCGCGACGCATGGGACGCCTTCGGCGGCCCCGATGCCGCCCCGCCCGACTTCAGTCCGCTCCAAAAAGCCATCAGCTTCGCCATGACGTCGGTGCTGACCACGGGCGGCATTCGCGGCGGCTCCACCAAACCCACCGCCACCTACTACCCACGGGGATTCAACATGGGAATCCGCGCCAAAGCCTTTTGGTCCGTACTGGGCTTCGACATCGACTTTAAGTGCGGCGAAGACGTGGAACTCAGCATTCGGGTGCGCGAAGCGGGCTTCAGCGTGGGCCTCATACCCGAAGCCGTCGTGTGGCACAAGCGCCGTTCCACCTTAGGCCAATTCTACCGTCAGGTGCGCCGATTTGGTTCCGCACGAATCGCCTTGGCACAACGCCACAAGGGCCAGATGAAGCTGACCCATGTGTTTCCGTTTGCATTCATGCTCGCCTGGATTTCGGCCCTGGCCCTTCACTTGAGCGGCCTTTGGACCCAGCCGGTCTATCTATTTCACGGCTACTTTGCCGCGGTATTGCTGCTCAGCAGCGCTCAAAACCGTTCACTTGGCGTGGGCCTTCGAAGCGTCGCCGCCACGGCCGTCATGTTTGCCGGCTACGCCGTGGGCTTTGCCGCGGCGCTGCTGGGCAAGCCCTACCGCTAACCAGTTACTGGTAACTAGTTACGGGTTGCTAGCAGCCCCTCAATCGCCAACCGGTAGCCCAGCCAGCCGAGGCCGCTGACGGTTCCGCGGGTGTGGGGGGCGAGGAGTGAGGCGCGGCGAAACGATTCGCGGGCGTAGGTGTGGCTCAGGTGTACCTCGATGACGGGGCTCGACAGGCCGGCGACGGCGTCGCGCAGGGCGACTGAGGTATGGGTGAAGGCTCCAGGGTTGATCACAAAGGCGTGGTCGGAACCGTTGTGGGCCGCGAGGTAGGCGCACAGGGCGCCCTCGTCGTCGGACTGAAACGAGCGTAGCTCGGTTCCGCCAAAGTGCGCGTCAAGCCACGTCTGCAGAATGGGGATTTGGTCCTCGAGCCGCAGGGTACCGTAGATGTCGGGCTGACGGGTTCCGAGTTGACCCAAGTTGATGCCGTGCACGATGTGAATGACCATGGGGCGAAGGTACGAAGTAGCGGGTACGGGCCTAACTTCGGCCTTGTGAAGTGGGACCTGGCGCTAAAGCAGTTTGACGGATACCTGAGGTTGGAGCGCGGAATGAGCCCCAACACCGTGGCGGCCTATGTGCGCGACGTCGAAGCCTTAGCACTGTGGTGCGTCGAACGGGACCGAAGTGCGGCCAACGTAACGAGCGAGGAGCTTCGCGAGGCCATTCGGGAGATGGCCGAAGGAGGCCTTAATGCGAGGTCGCAGGCCCGTAGGCTTTCGGCCTGGCGTGCCTTTTTTGGTTTTGTGCGCGAAGAAGGGCTGCGCGAAGACCAGCCGGCGCTGGTGCTGGACCTGCCGTCGCTGCCCAAGCGGTTGCCGGTCTACCTCGACGAATCTGAGGTTCAGTCGCTCTTTGACGCGATTGACCGATCGCAGCCCATGGCAGAGCGCGACGTGGCGGTGCTCGAGGTGCTTTATGGATGCGGACTCCGGGTTTCGGAACTCATCGAGCTGCGCGTGCGCGACGTGTTTGCGCTCGACGGAGTCGTTCGGGTGGTCGGCAAGGGAGACAAGGAACGGGTGGTTCCGATTCACGACACCGCCCTGAGGGCGATTGCGCGCTACCAGAGTTCAGAACGCGTGCACCTTGAGCCCCAGCGCGGCTTTGAAGACCATCTTTTTTTGAACGTTCGTGGCCGCAAGGTCAGCCGTCAGTGGGTGTTTTTGCGGCTCAAAGAGTTGGCGGCGCTGGCCGGAATCCACAAGGTGATTGGTCCGCACACCTTGCGGCACACGTTTGCGACGCACCTGCTTCACAACGGGGTGGACCTGCGCTACATTCAACTTATGCTGGGGCACAGCAGCATCACGACCACTGAGGTGTATGC
>JBDLUG010000083.1:0-7432 GCA_039805405.1 Bacteroidota bacterium | reverse complement strand
GCCCAAAAAATTGGGGCGCTGCGCGGAACCGTGCGCGACGCCGAGACCGGCGAGGAACTTCCCGGCGCGGGGGTGAGCATTGTCGGAACCTACTACAGTACCGTCACCGACGTTCAGGGTGGATTTGTACTCCCAAAGGTTCCGGTTGGAGAATTCAGTGTCAAGGTCCAGATGATGGGCTACGGAACCAAGCAAATCAACGGGGTTCGCATTACCCTGGGTCAAACGACGACGCTGAACGTAAAGCTTTCAAGCGACATCAACGAGCTGCAAACGGTTACGGTGGTGGGTAAAAAGACGGCCGTGGACCTTGAACGGGCCGGAAGCGAACGTCTCATCGGCAACGACGAGCTCCGCCAAATGAACGTGCGCAACGTCGAAGACGCCGTCGCTACCCAGGCCGGCGTAGTCAAAACCACCGACGGCCTTCAAATTCGGGGCGCAAGGGTGTACGAGACCGAGTACCTGGTTGACGGAATCAGCGCTCAAGACCCCCTGGCTGGAACGGGCTTTGGCGTCAACGTACAGTCCTCGGCCGTGCAGAGCATCCAAGTGACCACCAGCGGAGCTAGCGCAGAATTTGGAGGCGGTTCAAGCGGTGTAGTCAGCACCCAAATCCGCGAGGGTGGCGACCGACTTGAAGTTTCAGGCCGCTGGCAGCGCGACTACCTGGGACGTCCTGTGGCCGCAACGAGCTTTTTTACCGACCGCGGCGAGGCGACTCTGTCCACACCTGTTCCGTTTACGAACAAACGCTTAACGCTGTTTACCAGCGCCTCGGTAGACGTCAGCGACACCTACTTCCCGACCGTCGCCCGCCAGCTGCATTCGTCGCTGTTCACGGCCAACGATTCGATGTGGGCTCCGCGCCAAGACAACCAGTGGTCGCATTCGCTGAAGCTGGGCCTCAAGGCGTGGAAGGGCGCCAAGTTCACGCTGAGCAACCAGCACTCGCTGAACATCAACCAGAACACGCGCAGCCTGCAGATCGTCGGCCTCGACGCGCTGCTCACGCCAGGCTACCAGTACATCCGCAGCAAGGACCTCGACCGCGCGACGACCTACACCCACCATTCGAACCTGACGGTCCTTGGGTTCCAGCAAATTTTTGGGCCCAAGTGGGGGCTGAGCGTCAACGCCGGACGCCTGTTTACCAACCTTCGGGCGGACGCCAACGGCCGGCCGTTCCGCGAAGAAACCGTCGACCAAATTCTCGACGAGGCCAACATTATTTCGTACCCCGTCAGCGTGTTTAACCCGGGCGACCCTTCAGGCACTGTCTACATTCGCCCCGGCGACGGCCTGTACAACAACGGCGGAATCGCGCCCACCTGGCACGACCACTACGTCGATGAATACACGCTGCGCATCAAAGCCAACTACTACCCCGTGGGGGGCGTGCACCGCGTCGCCTTCGGAACCGAAAACCAGTGGAACGAGTACCAGTGGGTCGACGTCACTGCTCCCTGGGTTGGGGCGCCCATCAAGCTCAACGACAGCACCGCGACCGAATCCATTTCTATTGGTTCGTCCAACGACATTTGGAAGGCCCGTCCCCGCGAATTCGGCGCCTTTGTCGAGGATAAAATCACCTACAAAGGTCTGCAGGCCACCCTCGGAATGCGCCTTAACATGTGGGCTCCCGGAACCTTCGCCGATCAAGCGATCGAAGACCCAAACTCGCCTGTGGTCGACGCCGTGCGCACCGACTACCTCGACAAAACTGTGGGCCTCGCCGGACTGCGCTGGAAGGCCCGACTGCTTCCGCGCTTGGACGTGACCTTCCCCGTGACGCCCAACCACGTACTCTACTTCAACTACGGCCACAGCATGCGCCTTCCGCACCCCCGATTTCTGTACGCCGGCCTCGATCCCGTCTACCAGGACCGAAGCTTTTTGAGCTTCCTCGGCAACCCCAACCTCGACCCCGAGGTGAACGTCGCCTATGAAGTGGGCTATAAGGCCGCCTTCAGCCGCAGCTTTGGGGTTACGCTCAGCGCGTACAACTCCAACCGATTTGACTACATCGTGTCGCGCCGAGTGTTTGTGCGCGACGCCACCGGCCGTCCGGTGACCAAAACGATGTACATCAACCAGGACTACGCCCGAATTCAGGGGGTTGAATTGGGTGTCGAATGGCAGCTCAACCGCTGGACCCGTTGGGTTTCGAATGTGTCGCTCCAGTCGGCGCGGGGCAAATCGAATTCCGCCCGTGAATCGGCACTGCAGATCGAGCAGACCGGCGAGGTTCCGCTCAGCCGCGAGCAGTTTTTGGCCTGGGACCGCCCCTGGAACCTCAATTCCAGCTGGTTCTTTCAGGCCGACACGTCGCTTCGCGTATTCGGAATTCCGCTTCGCGGCCTGGGCGGATTCGTGCAGTACCGCGGCTCGGCCGGCTACCGCTACACCCCGCAAACTTTGGTCGGAACCAACGACCTCGGTCGACCCCAGTACGCCATACAAGTTGATCAGTACCTGCAAGGTCAGGGCACCGCGTGGCACACCTGGGATGCCCGCGTCACCTACGACGTGGTCACGGCCAAAAAGGGCCGCGGAGTACAGTTTTCGTTTGACGTGCTGAACGTGCTGAATCGCTTAAACGGTCAACTTATTAACCCGGTCACCGGCCGAGCATACGAATACGGCGACGACGTACCCAACACATGGCGCGATCCGCGTCCCGAATTTAACGGTCCGCAAGAACGCGGACTCGATCCACGCGACCCCTCTCGGTTTAGCCCGCCCCGTCAGTTCCTCTTTGGCCTACAGTTCAAGATATGAAGACGACGCTAACCCTTATCGCTCTGGCCCTCGGGCTACAGGCGCACAGCCAGTGGCTACCCAGCTACGGCGGCGAACGCGCAGGCCAGGCCGCCTTCAGCTTTCTGAAAACGGACTACAACATCGCTTCGGCCGGCATGGGATCGGTGGGGAGCGTACTGGGCGGAGACGCCCGCAGCCTCGGATACAACCCAGCGGGCCTAGCACGCACTGCGAGCTCCAGCCTGACCTTTGCGTCCATGGGCAGCGGAAGCGGCCTTGAGCAGGGCGCCGTCTTCGCCGCGCGCAAAGTAAAAAGCCGCAGCGCTGCCTGGGGTTTTGGCCTACAGCGCCTCCAGACGGGCGCATATGAAGAGCGCACAGAATTCCGTCCCCAAGGCACCGGCCGCCTGCTCTACGACGCCCAAACGGCAGTAACGCTCACCTACGCGCAGCAGCTGACGCAGCAGTTTCAAATGGGTGTAACGCTTAAAGCGCTTAACGAAAGCTACAGCGCGGGTTATGCCGGATGGGGCGCGGCTGCCGACATCGGATTTCAGTACTTCCTTGAGGACGAGGGGCTTCGCTTTGCCGTGGTGCTTCGCAACTTCGGCGCTCCCGTAGCGCTCAAAGGCGACTACTGGGCCGTCGCCTACAACCGCGACTCCCTTTCGGCCCTCGAATCCGCCAACCTGCCTACCGAATTTGCCATCGGCCTGCACTACCGAGTCTGGGCCCAAGGCAAGCACCACCTCGATGTCGCTGCCCAGCTGGTTCACCCCAACGACAATGCCGAAAACTACCGGGCGGGCCTCGAATACCGGTTTGCTGACCAACTTTTTGTGCGCAGCGGAATCCTGCTCAACCAAGCCGGCCAACCCTTCCCGACCCTGGGATTGGGCATAGCCCAAAATGTGGGCGGAACCCGCGCCCTCGTCGACCTCAGCGTGCAGCCGACGGCCGGAATGGGCACGTGGACCGCATTGAGTCTAACCCTTTTACCCGCCACAGCCCGATGAAGCGCCTCGTTCTCTTGATCGCCTTTGCCGTTGGGCTTAGCAGCTGCGAAAACTACTTCGGATCCAAAACTGACCTGGACTTTATTGAGGTTCCGAACTACGGAATTCGCGAAATTGCCTACGTGCCCATTCAGCCTGCATTTGAGGGTTTTGTGCACCCCACCGACCTCTGCATCGGCTTTGACGAGCTCATCTACGTCGTCGACGCGGGTACCGAACAAATTATTTGCCTCGACGAATCCGGCGCCGAACAGGGCCGATTCAGCGTCCCCGGCATCAAAACGGTGCGCCAGGACCGCCGCTTGGATTTGCTCGCAATCGGCACGCACGACACCACCATCAACGGGGTAGCCTATACGCTTCCAGCCATTTACCGCATCAACCAAACGGCTCCGAACGGCTATGGGTTGAACTTCGCGCAGATCACCCACAAAACGGTTCACCCGTTTTACTTCAAATCCACGTTTTCAACAGGCGACGCCAACGCAGAATTCGGGCAAATCGCGGTTCTCGCCAGCGCCGATCCGGCACTGAACAACCGCTACTACGTCACCCGACGCGGCGGAATCAGCAACAACGCCAACCAAGGTCCCGACCAAGCTGTGGTGCTTTTTGACTCCGAAGACCGCTACGTTTCGCCCGTGAGCGTGACCACCTCTGCTGGGCTTTTCACCAACTACTTCAAGCAGCCCCAAGGCATCGTGAGCTTTGCCCAGCCACCGCAGTTTACTGCGCGCCAAGGAGACGACTTTTGGTTTACGGCCCTTGATGCCAACCAAGAACTCAAAGTTCAGCAAATCAGCTTAGTAGAAACGCCATTCGGCGCCGACTACAAGCCCGTCGTGAGCGTTCCAAACCCCGACCGCACCGACCGCTGGATCGGCCAGCCCGGCCTGTTTGAGCGTCCGGTAGGCATTGCGATGGCCGGGGACCAGAGCCGCTACCTCTTTGTGGTCGACGAGGCCAAGGATTCCGTGTACCAATTCACGGCCAACGGCCTCGAGGGCATTCCACCGCCCCCTGCCAGCGGCGAAACCCGCTACGCCAAAGTCTCGTTTGGCGGCCGCGGAACCGGTCCCATGCAGTTCAACGGTCCCGTGGCTGTCGGCTACTGGCGCCAAATCCTCTATGTCGTCGACGCTGGCAACGGCCGCGTCAGCCGCTTTAAAAACACGTTGGACTTTGAATAACGATTTGTTAACAGCCCGTTGACTTCCGAAAAAGTACCTTTACTCCGCCAATTATTTTAAGCACATGAAGCAGTTATACGCACTTATCCTCGCAGCCCTCAGCCTCAGCGCCGCCGCGACCAACCACCAAGTCCAGGTGGGATCGAATTTCTTTAGCCCCGCCTACCTAAGTGTATCGCCGGGCGATACCGTCACATGGAACCAGGTGAGCGGAACGCACAACGTGAACGGGAGTCAGTCGATCTTCTCGAGCAACCCGGTCAGCTTTGGCAACGGATCACCTGCCGGAGGTACCTGGACCTACAGCTTCGTCTTTAGCACCCCAGGAGTCTACACCTACCAGTGCGACCCCCATGCCTCTATGATGATCGGCATCGTGAACGTCGTAACCCTGACCCCGGGAGCCATTGCCTTTACTGGCATGACGTCAGACGCCCCCGACACCTACCAGTTTGTCGCCATGCGCCCTATTCCAGGCGGAACCGTCATCAAGTTCACTGACATCAGCTGGGGGGCTAGCAACGACTGGTACAACGCAGGCACTACCACGGGAGAACTTGATACAGTCAGGTACGTAGCTCCGGCCGCCGGACTTCCGGCAGGGGCTAAGATTAGCCTAATCGACGACGGCAACGGCGGAACCACGGTCTTGGGCGGAGGCATAGCCACCGGTGTATTGAGCGGAATCAGTGCCAGCGGCGACCACGTCTTTGCATTTCAAGGCCCCAAAGCCTATCCCGCGTTTATTGCTGCAATTGGCAACGCACCATTCATCAGTTCGGGTAACGTTTTGAGCACTTCATCCTTCCTGCCGGCCACCCTATCGCTCGGCCAAAACGCCATGGCCATAGCCGCTGTGCACGTTGATAACGGATTCTACCAGTGCGACTCAGCCGTCACCAGCGGCACAGAGGCCGCCGTCCGCACTGCCATTTACGACCAATCAAACTGGAACACCAACAACGCCCTGATTTCACTGTCGAACTGGCCGAACTGTACCTACACAATCGGCGCCGCGAGTACCGCGTGTGCCGACCTCTTCATCTCAGAATACCTCGAGGGAAGCTCCAACAACAAAGCGCTCGAAATCTACAACCCCACGAACGCCCCCATTAACCTTTCGGCCTACAGCCTAAAGGCCTACAACAACGGTGGTTTGACCGTGTCGAATAACCTTCAGCTGCCGAACAAAACCTTGGCTGCCCACGACGTCTACGTGGTAGCCAACTCACAGTCCATTGCCGCCATTTTGGCCGCATCAGACACCACGTCAACGGTCACCTTCTTTAACGGTGACGACGCAGTCGTTTTGTTCAAAGGAACAGATACGCTGGACATCATTGGAGTCGTGGGCAACGACCCCGGAACGAACTGGCCCGTCGGCACTGGTGCCACTTCAGAATTCACTCTTGTGCGCAAACCGGCCGTCAGCCAGGGCCAGCTTAACTGGACCGTAGGCGCTACCGAATGGAACGTACACCCGCAAAACACCACGAGTTTCTTGGGCAGCCATACCTCAAACTGTGGCGGCGGAGGCGGTACCACGCCCTCACTTCGCCCCATCGGCACCCTACGGGGCGTAAATGCCAACGGTGTCGCCGACTCACTTGGTGCCGTCGTGGGCATCACGGGCATCATCACGTCGATCGATTTTGATGGTAACGCCGGATACAGCCTCTTCATTCAGGACGCCACGGGCGGAATCAACATCTTTCGTGCTACCGACCTCGCCAACTACACCACCCCATTGCGCGGCGACTCGCTGTACGTTCACGGAACAGTAGGTCAATTCAACGGCCAAACCCAAATTTCTCCCGACTCGATCGCCCTGTGGGGAAGCAACAAGCCGCTTCCGACTCCACTGGTCGTAACCACCATGGACGAGACCAACGAGGGTGAACTTGTGCGCATGAACAACATGACCGCAACGGCATGGCCTGCGGCATGGACCGGTTCGGGCCAAAACGCGACCATCTCAGACGGTACCAACAGCTTCACCCTGCGCATCGACGCCGACTGCAACCTGTTTGGCAAGCCCCAGCCCAGCGGACTCTTTGACGTACTCGGCCTTGTTGGTCAGTTTGACAACAGCTCTCCGTTTACCACTGGCTACCAGCTTTTCCCGCGCGACACCAACGACATCATTCCGGTCGTGGCCACGAGCCCCACGGTGCGCTTTGTCGGAGGTTCCGCTACCGTGCTCGAGGGCAACGTCAGCCACACCATTAAAATGAGCGTACAGCCCCACCTAATGACTGCGGGCAGTGTAACCCTGAGCGCCACGCCGGGCACCGGATTCGTATATGGCTCTGACGCCACCACCACGCCCGCTGTGAGCGGCGGAACCTTTACCGTCAACGTCCCCTCTATGGCCGATACGGTCAGCTTCGTAGTTAACGTGCTTGACGACCAAATCATTGAGGGCAACGAGAACGTACTCTTCACAATGACGGCTGCCAGCAG
>JBDLUG010000082.1:0-7446 GCA_039805405.1 Bacteroidota bacterium | reverse complement strand
GGAATCGGCGGCCAGTTTGACAACAGCGCCCCGCACAACAGCGGCTACCAGTTCCTGCCGCGCTACCTGGCCGACTTTATCTACCCCGTGCCCGTGACCTACGACCTCGCCATCACTGAGGTAATGGCTAGCTCGAACGATGCGAACACTGCCATCAGCGAGGACTGGTTCGAAATCACCAACTACGGATCTACCTCAGTTGACCTCGCTGGATTCAGCTGGGACGACAACAGCTACGCTGCCGGAACCGTAGTCTTCCCGTCGCTGAGCATCGCCCCTGGCGAAGCCATCGTAGTGGCTCAGATTGATGCCGCAAACGAAGCAGCCTTCCGCGCTGCGTGGAACCTCGGGCCATGGGTTCAGGTCCTTGTGAACGAGGATTTCGCCACCGCACAGCCCGGCTTTAGTGCCAACGGCGACGGTGTGGCCCTGTTCGACACTTCGGCTACCGCGATTGAAATCTGCCGCGCCGAGTACACTGCCGCCCTTGCCGGATTCTCTGTAGAGTACGACACTGCCTGCACCTACCTCGGCAACGCCGCAGTCGGTGTGCGCGGAGCCTACACCTCAACCGGCGGCGACGTCGGCTCGCCAGGCAACCAAAGCATCGGGCTTGAGGAGCGCGGACTTCAGGTGACCGTGCATCCGAACCCCAGCACAGGACTCGTAACCGTAACGCTCCCGAGCGATGCGACCACTACGATTTCGGTCCAAAACCTCAACGGTCAAACCCTTGCGGTTCACACGGTTGACGCTTCACGTGCACAAATTGACCTAAGCGGACTCGCTCGTGGCATATACCTTGTAGTAGTACACAGCGAAGCCGGCCAGTCAACCCAGCGCATCGTGCTGCAGTAAGCGCGGCGGACTTCGAAATCCCAATTGCACCGAACCGCCTCCAACCCCGGGGGCGGTTCTTTTTTTTGGCCCCAATGCTATTGCACAGAATAGACTGCATCGTATATTTGCACTCCCCAACGCGAAAGTAGCTCAGTTGGTAGAGCACGACCTTGCCAAGGTCGGGGTCGCGGGTTCGAATCCCGTCTTTCGCTCCAGACAAAACCCGCCCCAACAGGCGGGTTTTTTCGTGTCCGACCGCCACATATTCGGATATAACCGGATTTCAAAAAATCACACACTGTGCGATTCGGTTATAACCGGATTTCAAAAAATCTATTAAAGTCCGCGGTAGCGGCGGCAGGCTTCCCAAAGCACGGCACCGCCGCACACACTCACGTTGAGCGAGTGCTTTAGTCCGAACTGCGGAACCTCCAACGCTCCGTCGCACAACGCCAGCGTAGCGGGCTCCACACCGTCCACCTCGTTGCCAAACACCAGCACAATTCCTGCGGGCGGAGTGGGCATAGCAGCCAGCGAAACCGACGCATCGGTCTGCTCCACCGCATACACGGCCATTCCGGCCGCACGGGCTGCGGCAATCGCCTCAGCCGCATCTGCAAACCCCTTCCAGGCCACCGTTTCAGTGGCGCCCAGCGCCACCTTGTCAAGCTGAATGTGCGGCGGACGGCACGAATAGCCGCTCAACCAGAGCTCGGCCAGGCCAAATGCGTCGGCACTTCGAAAGAATGAGCCCACGTTGTGGGCGCTCCGCAAATTCTCAAGCAGCGCCACCACCGGAATGAGGTCGGTGGGTGATGCAGCGCGCTCTGCGCGAATTTCCTCGGTTAGCCGTTTACGCATGGTTATCTTCGCAATTCCGCCGCAAAGGTAGGTCGAGCCATGGCTAAGAAACCCGCAGAAACCCCGCTGATGACCCAGTACAACGCCCTCAAGGCGGCGTACCCTGAGGCGCTCCTGCTGTTTCGCGTCGGTGACTTCTATGAAACCTTTGGCGACGACGCCGTCGCGACCGCCAAGGCACTCGACATTGTGCTCACCAAGCGATCCAACGGAGCGGCCGCAGACATGCCCCTCGCGGGGTTTCCGCACCACGCGCTCGACGCCTACATGCCCCGCCTGGTCAAGGCCGGATTCAAAGTGGCCATCTGCGAGCAGCTCGAAGACCCCAAATCCGTCAAAGGCATCGTCAAACGCGGCGTGACTGAGGTCGTTACCCCCGGAATCGCCCACCACGACACCCTCTTGAGCGCGCGGAGCAACAACTTTCTCGCGGCGGTGCACGCTGAAGGTCCGCTTCTCGGCCTAGCCCTCGTCGACGTATCCACCGGCGAACTGTTTGCGGCCGAAGGGCCCCTGGGCGAAATCGACCCCTGGATGCAGTCCTTTAAGCCCAGCGAGGTGGTGTTCAACCGCCGAGCGGGAATGGACCGTAGCCTTTTTGGATCCGCCGTGCCCAGCGGGCTCGAGGACTGGGTGTTTGCCCCCGAGTTTGCCGCCCGCACGCTGTCGGACCACTTCGGAACCGCGTCCCTCAAAGGCTTTGGCCTTGACGACGCGCCCTTGGCCGTCATCGCCGTCGGATCCCTTCTGCACTACCTACGGCAAGCTCAGTACGGCAACTGGTCGCACATCGAGCGCATCCAGCGGCTTCGCCCGGCCACCCATCTGTGGATGGACCGATTCACTGTGCGGAACCTTGAACTCTTTGGCCCCACCCACCCGGGGGGAGTGGGCCTGATCGACGTGCTCGACCGAACCGCCAACCCAATGGGCGCGCGGCTCCTTCGTCGCTGGCTGGCCATGCCGCTCCTCGACCCCCAGGCCCTCGGCCGCCGGCACAACGCCGTCGCCTGGGCCCTCGACCACCCTGAACCCGCCGGCCGCTCCGCGTCCGTCCTCGGCGAGCTCCCCGACCTCGAGCGCATGGCCACGCGGCTCGCCACGGGCCGCATGGGCCCTCGCGACCTGCGCGCCCTCGCCCACGCCGTAGCCCGCATCAACGAACTCGCGTCGGAACTCAACGGCGCCTCGCCCCTCGAGCACCTTTTGGCCGCCCTTGACCCCCTCGAAGCCTGGTGCGCTGACATCGACGCCACCCTGGCCCCCGAGCCCCCCGTTCTGCTGGCCAAAGGCGGAGCCATCGCCCCCGGCGTCGACCCCGAACTCGACCGCTACCGCGCCCTCAAGCGCGACGCCCGGTCCGTCCTCGAAGGCATCCTTCAGGCCGAATCCGACCGAAGCGGAATCCCTTCGCTCAAACTCGACTTCAACAACGTCTTTGGCTACTACCTCGAGGTCCGCAACAGCCACAAAGACCGCGTCCCCACCGACTGGATCCGCAAGCAGACCCTCATCAACGCCGAGCGCTACATCACCCCCGAGCTCAAGGACCAAGAAGAGGGCATCCTTCACGCGGACGAACGCATCGCCGGACTCGAATCCCAAGTCTTTACCGACCTCGTCGCGCGCGCCCAAAAGGCCGTGCCCGCCCTGCTGCGCAACGCCCGGGCCCTCGCCGAACTCGACGTCCTTTTGAACTTTGCCGCGCTCGCCCGCCGCCACCGTTGGGTCCGCCCAGAATTTTCGCCGACGCGGGCGGAGCCCGCCGGCGAGCAACCACCGTCGTTGACGGTGAAGGCCGGCCGCCACCCCGTGATCGAGCAGCGCCTGCCCGAGGACCAGCCTTACATCCCCAACGACGTGCGCCTCAACGCCGCGGGCGAGCACATCTGGATGATTACCGGTCCCAACATGTCGGGTAAGTCGGCCTTGCTCCGCCAGACCGCCCTTCATGCCGTGATGGCCCAAATCGGAAGCTTTGTGGCCGCCGATTCCGCCAACCTGCCGCTGCTCGACCGCGTATTTGTGCGCGTGGGAGCCAGCGACAACCTCAGCGCCGGCGAATCCACCTTTATGGTCGAAATGGCCGAAACCGCGTCCATCCTCAACGGCCTTACCGAGCGCAGCTTAGTCCTGCTCGACGAAATCGGGCGCGGAACCGCCACCTACGACGGCCTCAGCATCGCCCAATCCATCGCCGAGTACCTCCACGACCATCCGTTCAAGCCGCTGGTCCTGTTCGCAACCCACTACCACGAACTCAACGAGCTGGCCGACCGCCTTCCCGGCGTAGCCAACCGCCACGTGCGCATCCAAGAGGTCGACGGCCGCATGCTCTTCTTGCGCACCCTTGCCGAGGGCGGATCCTCGCATTCCTTCGGAATCGAAGTCGCCCGAATGGCCGGCATGCCGCCAAGCGTGGTGCTGCGCGCCCGTTCCGTACTTCGCGTGCTTGAAGAAAAGCAAAATCCGGTTATACCCGAACAAAACTCAGGGGCACCGGCGGCCCAACTTTCCTTCATCCAGTGGGAAGACCCCGCCGCCCAAGCCTGGCGTGCCGAACTCGATCAGCTCGACCCCAACTCCATCACCCCAATGGACGCCTTGATGCTCCTCAACCGCTGGAAGAAGGAATTCGGCGGCTAAATCCCCGCCCCATTCGGGTATAACCGGATTTTACTTTTTCACTCCAACCCCAATCAGGGTATAACCGGATTTTACTTTTTTTCGCCACACAAAAAAGGCCCGACCAAACGGCCGGGCCCTCTAGGTTCGCGATGCGAACGCTTACTTGATCACCACAAACTCCACGCGGCGGTTGTGCTGGTTCTTCTTAGAAATAGGATCGTTCTCGCCCTTGCTTACCACTTCAAAGCGCGACTCGGGAAGGCTGAACGTCGTCGTGAGCACGCGAAGCACGGCCTTGGCGCGGCGCTCACCTACTTTAAGGTTGGTCTTCTCAGAACCGGTTTTGTCGGCGTGGCCGATGATCTGCAGGCGCAGGTTTGGGTTTGCCTTGAGCATCTTGGCAACGACCGCAAGCTTTGCTTCTTCGGTTGATGAAACCGTTACGCTGTTGGTGGTGAAGATCACTTCAGGAATGAAGGCGCTAGCGATCGAAGTTCCGAGGCCCGCCTCAATGCGCTTACCCTGGAAGTTCACCATCGAACCGGCTGGAGTGTTCGGCTCCTTGTCCTTGCTGTCGGGTACACCGTCGCCGTCGCTGTCGAGCTCGGCTCCGCTGGCGTCCACACGCACGCCGCGCTGGCTGAACGGATCCACATCCAACTCATGGCGCACACCGTCTCCGTCAAGGTCAAGGGCACGGCCTGAACCGTCGATCAACGCACCCTTGGGCGTGTTGGGCTCGAGGTCAAACGCGTCGGCCACACCGTCGCCGTCGCTGTCCTTTTGAACACGGGTAAGTTCACCTTTCAGTGAAGACACTTCGGCCTCAAGGTCTTTGACTCCACAAGAAGCCAACATCAAGGCGCTGGCGGCAAGAACTACGTACTTCATAAGTCGTTTTTGGTTGAATTTGAGTACAAATGTACGGAATTGGGGTCGGAACACACAACGAGCAGATCGGCCACCGAATGCCCTGAACCGTCGGCTGTCCAGTCGGCCCAATGCTCGGCAAGAGGCTGAAGCACAAAGCGTCGCTGGTGCATACGGGGGTGGGGCAACTCCAGTTCTGCTCCGGCCAAAGCCATGAACGGATGCGTCAGAATTAGGTCAATGTCGATGCGGCGGCTGGTGTACCTCGGCCCTGCTGCGTCCCGCACCCGACCCAGCTCCCGCTCGACCTCTAAGGCTATTAAAAGCAGGGCATTAGGTTCGCCATTACATTCTACCTCAAGTACTTGGTTCACAAAGTCTGGACCCTCAAAGCCCCAGGCGGCGGTGCACCAAAGGCTTCCGGCCTTGAGCACGGGCATCCGCGCCGCCAGGGCGGCGCGGGCCTCCCCCAGAACCGAGGTGGCGTCTTCGCTGTTGCTTCCGAGTAGGAGCAGGACCTTTAGTACCTTGGTATCCACGTAGACGCAAAGTTATGAAGTCATTTTTTGGCGCCCTGGTGGGCGTATTTGTAGGGCTCTTCCTCCTCGTACTGGTACTCATCGGGTTTGCCGTAGGCGCCGCGGCCTCGGGTGGCCAGCCTCAAATCGCCCTGAGCGACAAGGCCGTAGTGCAGATTACGCTTGACGGAACCCTCAACGAAAAACCCAACGAAGTCGACAAGTTTTGGTCCGAAATCCTCGACGAGCCCGCGCAGATGTCGCTGTACGAACTGCTTGAAGTGGTCGATGCGGCCGCCAAAAGTGACCAGGTCGCGGCTATTTGGCTGGACATGGGAATGGTGGATGCCAGTTGGGCTGCGCTTACTGAACTGAGGACGGCACTGGATTCCGCCCGTGCCCAGGGGGTGACGGTGGTCGCGACCAGCAAGGCATACGACCCCAAAAGCTATTATGTGGCGAGTGTGGCAGACCGCATTTACCTGGCGCCCGCCGGAATGCTCGTGCTCAACGGCCTCAGCGCCAGCCCCACCTACCTGAAGGGGGCGCTCGACAAGCTCGGGGTGAAGGCGCACCTTGTGCGGGGTTCCGACAACGCCTTTAAGAGTGCCGGCGAACCCTTTATCGCCGACAGCATGTCGGCCGCCAATCGATTGCAGTACACAGAGTTGCTGGGCGGAATCTGGTCTGAAGTCGAGGCCGGAATTCGGGCGTCGCGCCAGAGCATCAATGATTCTGACTGGACCCACATCCTCAACCACGAGCCGCTGCTGACCGCTGAGCGTGCGCAATCTTTGGCGCTGGTCGACCACCTGCAGTACCCCGACGAGTGGTCGGTGGCCGACTGGGGCGGCGACGAAGACGGAATCATTTCAGCCGCCGACTTTCATTCAATGATCAATCCCGGCGACGGCGACGGCGTCATTGCCGTGCTGATCGCCGAGGGAGACGTGGTCGACGGTTCAGATGCTGCAGCAATTGCTGATTTTGACTTCACCGAGCAGGTGGACGCGCTGCTCGAACGCAGCGACGTTCAGGGCGTGGTGCTGCGCATCAACAGTCCGGGGGGCTCAGCGCTGGCTTCTGACGAGATTCACCGCGGCGTGGTGCGGCTGTCTGAGGCGTTCCCCGTGGTGGTTTCGATGGGCGGAGCCGCCGCGAGCGGCGGCTACTACATGGCCGCTCCCGCCCAAGAAATTTGGGCGCAGCCCACGACCATCACCGGGTCCATTGGGGTCTTTGGCCTCCTTTTTAGCGGCGAAGAGCTGCTCAACGGCAAGTTGGGGATCAAGTCCCAGCCGGTGGCGACGCATCCGTTTGCCAACTTTCCGTCGCTTGATCGAACGCCCACGGCGAGCGAGCTCGCCGTGGTCCAAGCCTCCGTCGACCGCACCTATGCCCGATTCAAAGAAGTCGTGGCCAAGGGCCGCCGCCTTGAGCCCTCCACGGTCGACAGCATTGCCCGCGGCCGGGTGTACACGGGCCAGCGGGCCAAGGAACTGGGCTTGGTCGACGAGCTCGGAGGCCTGGCCGAAGCGATTAAATCCTGCGCCAACTTGGCCGAGCTCAGCAGCTACCGCGTCGAGCACTTCACGATCGAAGAGGAACCGTGGCGGCGAGCGCTGCGCGATTTTGGCGTGAGCCTGCGCGGCGCGAGCCTTGAGGCCCAGATCCGCGCCCTTCAGTCCAAAATTCAGCGCATGGGCGGAATCCAAGCGCGCGAAACCCT
>JBDLUG010000081.1:0-7473 GCA_039805405.1 Bacteroidota bacterium | reverse complement strand
GTGGCCGCCCACTTCGCCGCCCTGAGCACCAACCTCGCCAAAGTCGAGGCCTTCGGCATCAACCCTGAGCGCACGTTCGGATTCTGGGATTGGGTGGGTGGCCGCTACAGCGTGTGGAGCAGCATTGGGCTTCCGCTCGCCATTGCCATTGGGGCTGACGGCTTCCGCCAGTTTTTGGCCGGCGCCGAGCGCATCGACCGCCACGCCGCCGAAGCGCCGTTCCGCCAGAACATTCCTTGGCTCATGGCCGCCCTTGGCGTGTGGTACCGCAACTTTCTGGGAGCCGCGACGCACGCCGTGCTCCCGTACGACCAGTACCTGCACCGCTTTGCGGCCTTCCTCCAGCAAATGGACATGGAATCCAACGGAAAGTACCTCGACCGCAGCGGCCAGCGCGTAACCTATGCCACCGGCCCGGTCGTCTGGGGAGAACCCGGCACCAATGGACAGCACGCTTTTTACCAGCTCATTCACCAGGGTACAGAACTGATTCCGAGCGACTTCATCGCGTCGGTGGTTCCGCAGCATCCGCTGCACGCGCACCACGCCAAACTGCTGAGTAATTTTTTAGCACAGACTGAATCACTGATGATGGGCCGGCCTGAGGCGAACAGCCCGTTCCGCGTGTTTGAAGGCAATCGCCCGACGTCAACTCTGCTGTTTGACGCCCTGACGCCCGAAGCCCTCGGAGCCTTAATCGCGATGTACGAGCACAAGGTATTCGCCCAAGGTGTCGTGTGGAACGTGTTCAGCTACGACCAGTGGGGCGTAGAACTCGGAAAAGAAATGGCAAACGTCGTTCTACCGGAACTCGAAGGCGACGGCCCCATCGGCGCCCACGACGCCTCAACGACCGCGCTGATCCATCACGTGCGGACCTTGTCGAGCAAGGCGCTCAACAGCTGAGCCTCTTCGGTCGAAAGGCGCTTGGGCAGTTCATCTTTCGTGAACTTGTCCACGGACCGAATCTGACCGAGCAGCTCAAGCCCGCGCAGCGTCAAAAAAATGTGCGTAACCCGGCGGTCTTCTTTACTGCCTTTGCGCTCGACAAAGCCCAACTTGACAAGGCGGTCAACGAGTCGCGAAACATCACTGGTCTTGTCGAGCAAGCGCTCCCGAATTACGCCAATGGCGAGTCCCTCGGGGTGCGCTCCGCGCAAAATGCGCAGTACGTTGTACTGCTGCATCGTGATTTTGTAGGGCGCTAAGGCCTCAGAAATTCGCCCCTTGACCCAATGGTAGGTGTACAAAATATTGATCACTGCAACCTGCTGGTCGTTGTGCCAGTTGCGCTGCTGGATTTCTTCTTGTATGCTCTTACCCATTAGGCCTAAAATACTTAGAGCTTGAGGATGTCTCCTTCTTTTTCTGTCACACGCCCATCAATCAACACGATGTGCTTGTCGACTAAGGCCTGAATTTGGGCCTCAAGGTCCTTGCGTTGGTCCTCGCTGAGGCCGTCCTTTTCCATACGCTTGGCCTCATCCATGCCCTCGCGGCGCACGCTGCGAATCGCTACTTTGGCTTCCTCGCCTTCGGCCCGGGCCATGCGCACGAGTTCCTTGCGGCGGTCTTCGGTCAGAGGCGGAATATTTATGATCACCGCATCACCGTTGTTCATCGGATTGAATCCGAGGTTGGCGTACATGATGGATTTTTCGATGGCTTGAATCAAGCCTTTCTCAAACGGCTGAATAAACAGCGTACGCGCATCTGGAGTCGAAATATTGCTCACCTGCTGCAGCTTGACCTGGCTGCCGTAGTATTCGATGTGGATGCCCTCGAGCATCGTGGGGTTGGCACGTCCCGCGCGAATCTTGAGGAGCGCCTTATCAAGGTGCGTCATCGCCTTGGTCATGTCGTCGGCCAAGGACTCGAGCAAAAAGCTTACTTCTTCGTTCATTATTCTGTCGGAATTAAGAAACCAAGGTGCCCACCTTGTCGCCTTCGACGACGCGCAAGAGGTTTCCGGGCTTATTCATATCAAAGACCACAATCGGAAGGTGGTTTTCTTGACTCAGCGTAAAGGCCGTAAGGTCCATCACATTGAGGCCGCGCTCGTACACCTCGGTGTAGCTGATCGCCTCAAAGCGGGTCGCTGTACTGTCCTTTTCGGGATCTGCAGTATAGATTCCGTCAACCCGAGTACCCTTGAGGATAACCTCGGCCTGAATCTCAATGGCGCGCAAGGTGGCACCCGTGTCGGTGGTGAAGTAGGGGTTTCCGGTTCCGCCCGAAAAGATGACCACACGGCCCTTTTCAAGGTGGCGCACGGCGCGACGGCGAATGAAGGGCTCACAAATTTTGTCCATCTCGATGGCGGACTGAAGGCGTGTCTGTACCCCGATGCGTTCGAGCGACGACTGCAACGCGAGGCCATTGATTACCGTCGCAAGCATGCCCATGTGGTCGGCTTGGACGCGGTCCATTCCACCTTCAGCGCCCTGCAGGCCGCGAAAAATGTTGCCGCCACCGATGACGATCCCCACTTGGGCTCCGGCGTCGACAACTGTTTTGATTTCGTGTGCGTAGCGGCTAATGGTTTCGGGATCAATCCCGTAGGCCTTGCTGCCCATCAGCGCCTCGCCGCTGAGTTTGAGGAGGATTCGGCGGTACTTCATTAAGATGCGAAGATAGCACAAAGGCCGCCCGAGGGCGGCCTTTGCAGTGTGAAAATCAATCGGGAATTAAACGCCCAAACCTACGCGGCGGAAGCCAGTAACCGTAGCACCCGCAGATGCTGAAGCCACATACTGAGCTACGCTCAGCTTGCCGTCTTTGATGAAGTCTTGCTCCACCAGGGTGTTCTCCTTGTAGAACTTGCCGAGCTTGCCTTGAGCAATCTTCTCGATCATGTCCTCGGGCTTGCCCTCTTGGCGAACCTGGTCGCGGGCGATCTCAAGCTCGCGCTCGATCACGTCAGCAGAAACTGAAGTGCGGTCCAAACCTACGGGGTTCATCGCTGCAGCTTGCATCGCGACGTCCTTGGCAGTCTCGGCAACCCCAGCGCTCAACGCGGCGAGGGTAGCGAGCTTGTTTCCGGCGTGGATGTAGCCCGCAACAACACCACCTTCGATGGTCTCGTAGTAGGCGATCTCAATCTTTTCACCGATCACACCGGTCTGCTCGGTGAGCTTCTCGGCGATGGTCAACGAACCTTCGTAGCTCAAGGCAAGAAGATCCTCTTTGGTAGCAGGAAAGTTGGCGATCGCAATCGACGCCATCTTCTTGGCCATGTCCACGAATCCTTCGTTCTTGGCCACAAAGTCCGTCTCGCAGTTCAGCGAAACAATCACCCCGCGGGTGTTGGTCTCGTTGGTCATTGCGATCACAGCTCCTTCGGCAGCGTCACGGTCGGCGCGCTTGGCAGCGACCTTCTGGCCTTGCTTGCGAAGCACGTCGATGGCAGCTTCGAAATCGCCATTGGCCTCAGTGAGGGCTTTTTTGCAGTCCATCATGCCTGCACCGGTCATTTGGCGCAGCTTGTTTACATCGGCAGCAGTAATGCTCATGATAATTGGTATTTAAGTACAAAGAAAAACCGGGGCTGTTGCCCCGGTGTTAAACTTATTCCGCGGCTACTTTGGCGGCAGCTTTCACAAGCTTCTCGCTTCCAGGCTTATCCTTTTCAGTTTTGCGCTGGCTCAGGGATTCTTTAATTGAAGCTGAAACTGACTCCATGATCACTGCAATAGACTTGGTAGCGTCGTCGTTGGACGGAATCACGTAGTCCACCAAATGCGGGTTGCTGTTCGTGTCCACCATGGCGAATACGGGGATACCGAGGTTGCGGGCTTCTTCAACGGCGATGTGCTCGCGCATTACGTCAACCACAAACAAGGCAGCTGGAAGGCGGCTCATGTCAGCGATCGAACCCAAGTTCTTCTCGAGCTTAGCGCGCAGGCGGTCAACCTGAAGGCGCTCGCGCTTCGAAAGCGTCTCGAACGTACCGTCGGTCTTCATCTTGTCGATGTTCGACATTTTCTTAATTGCCTTGCGAATGGTCACGAAGTTCGTGAGCATACCACCAGGCCAGCGCTCAGTGATGTATGGCATGTTCAGGGCCTTGGCGGTCTCTGAAACGATTTCTTTAGCTTGCTTCTTGGTCGCGACAAAGAGAATTTTGCGGCCGCTGCCGGCAATCTTGCCCATAGCGTCAGATGCTGTGGCCAATTTCTTCTGCGTCTTCTGAAGGTCAATGATGTGGATACCATTGCGCTCCATAAAGATGTACGGAGCCATGTTGGGGTTCCACTTGCGGGTCAGGTGACCAAAGTGAACTCCTGCGTCGAGGAGCTGTTGAATTTCAGGCGTGTGTGCCATAGGATTCTTGGGGGTTTACGTTCGCTAAAAAGGCAACGGCCAAGTAGCGCCAGGGCGATCTTGACCGTTTGGATGCTAAACCCAATACTCGTTGCGCGATTAACGCTTCGAGAATTGGAACCGCTTGCGTGCTTTCTTCTGGCCGAACTTCTTGCGTTCTACCATGCGCGGGTCGCGGGTCATCAATCCTTCAGGCTTCAGCGTAATGCGAAGCTCCGGATTGATTTCGCAAAGGGCGCGCGACAGGCCGAGGCGAATTGCTTCAGCTTGGCCGGTGATGCCACCGCCTTCTACGTTGACAGTTACGTCAAAATTGTTGAGATTGTCCGTCAGCGATAGTGGCTGGCGCACTTTGTACTGCAGGGTGCCGGTCGAGAAGTAGTTCGACAGCTCGCGCTTGTTGATCTTGATCTCACCTTTACCCGGCTTTACATATACACGGGCAACTGAGGTCTTGCGGCGTCCGATTGCGTGGGTCGTAGACATCTTAAAGTACGATTAGATTTGAACCGGCTGTTGGGCTTCGTGGCCGTGCTCGGCACCGGCGTACACGTGAAGGTTGCGAAAGAGTTCCGCTCCGAGGCGCGTCTTGGGAAGCATACCGCGAACGGCCTTCTCAACGATGCGGGTCGGGTGCTTGGCAAGCTCCTCAGCAGGGGTGCTGAAGCGCTGACCACCGGGGTATCCGGTGTAGCGGATGTACTGCTTGTCGTGCATTTTGTTACCCGACAAGGCTACTTCAGCCGCGTTGATGATGATGACGTTGTCACCACAATCAACGTGTGGGGTGTAGTTGGGCTTGTGCTTGCCGCGAAGGCGGAAGGCAACATGCGAAGCCAATCGACCGAGGGCTTGACCCTTGGCGTCAACCACAACCCAGGTTTTACCTGCGGTGGCCTTGGTGGCTGATATCGTTTTGTAGCTGAGCGAATCCACGATGCTATACTTTTTTGGGGCTGCGAAGATACGGAGAATACTTTGAAGCACAAAGCTTTTCGGCGCAGAACTTGCTGGCGTATCTTCACGAACTCGAAATTTTGGCTCTAACACTCGGTTTTATGCGCTTTTCAGCCCTCCTACTTTCTGGTCTCCTGCTCGGTTTAACGGCTCACGGTCAAACGATTCAACGCTGCGCTGCCGACGAGGTGTACGCGCACGAGGTTGGTCGGAACCCCCAGCGCGAAGCGTTCCGCGCCGAGACCGAAGCCGAAATGCAGCGCGTGCAGCAGCTCGGAATGACTGAGTCGGTGGTGCACCAAATTCCGGTGGTGTTTCACGTGATGTACTACGATCAAGGCGACAACATCAGCGAGGCCCAAATTCTGTCGGCACTTCAAATTTTGAACGAAGACATGCGCCGCATCAATCCCGACACCGGCAACCTTCGCGCGCTGTTTAAAGGCGTAGCCGCTGACATGGAAGTCGAATTTGTCCTGGCCCAAAAAGGTCCCAACGGCGAGTGCACCAACGGTATCAACCGACAGTGGAGCCCGAATTCACTGAAGGCTAACAATGCGATTAAGTCTGAACTGAACTGGCCCAATACGAAGTACCTCAACATTTGGGTGGTGCGCAACATTGAACTCACCGGCATTACCCCGGGCAGTATTGTGCTCGGTTATTCGGCGTTTCCGTACAACGGAATTCCGGTGACCCAGGACGGCATCGTGATTCGTCACGACCATTTGGGCAATGTCGGAACCGCGTCCGGCACGCGCAACCGCACCCTCACCCACGAGGTGGGCCACTTTCTGAACTTGTTTCATACGTTTCAAAACGGATGCGGGTTTGGCGACCAGTGCGCCGACACCCCTCCTGTCGTCGCAGCGAGTACTGGATGCAACGCCGCCCAAAACACCTGTTCGACCGACAGCCCAGACCTTGTCGACATGATTGAGAACTACATGGACTACACCAGCGACGCGTGCATGAATACGTTCACTTTGGATCAAAAAGCCCGTGCTAAGGCGGTGCTCAATTCGCCGGTGCTTCGCGGCAACCTCACCACTGCCGCCAATCTTTTGGCTACTGGCGTTGCAGGAACCCTGAGCTGCAGCCCCGTCGCCAACTTTGAGCTGACCCGCAGCCTTTTGTGTGCCGGAGACGCTCTGACCTTTGAGGACCACTCAGCCTATCTGGGGAATCCGATTTACCACTGGAATGTGCTGGACGCGAACAACCAAGTCGTGCACCATACGACGACCCAAAATCCGAGCTTGGTGATGGCCAATCCGGGGCAGTACACCGTCAGCTTGACGATTCAGGCAAGCAACGGATCCAATACGATGAACAAACCCCTAGCCCTCACTGTGCGTCCGGCAGCAGGCACCACCTACAGCCCGTGGTTCATCGGAACAATGGAAGATCCGCTTCCGAACGCAGACTGGACAACGACCACGTTTGCCGACAGCAGCTACTGGCGTCGCACCACCCTCGCGAGCAAGCAGGGCGTAGCGAGCTACATGTTTCAGAACCACAAACTCCCCGCCGGAGGCGAGGTGAGTTCGCTCATTGCAGGCCCCATCGCCTTTCCAAATACGGGTACACTCAACCTTCGATTTGCCCACGCCTTTGTGCGCCGCGCCGCGTCAAACAACGACCAGCTCAAAGTCTTTGTCAGCAGTGACTGTGGGGCCACGTGGCAGTTGGCACGGTTGATCCCGGCTTTTCAGCTCGGAATTAGCGGAGCTGTGACCACCCCCTACGTGCCCGCTCCGGCCGACTGGAAGTACACCAGCATCAACCTCGCGAGCCTCGGGCTTCAGGGCGCGGGCGACTTGATGATTCGCTTTTCGATGGTTTCGGGGGGAGGCAACAACCTCTACCTTGACGACGTTCAGCTCACGACCACATTGGGCGAAAACGAGTTGGCGGCTCCCTCGATGTGGGTGCAGCCGAACCCTTCACGGGGCGGAGCCACCCTGGTGGGTGCCGAGGGTCGCGTGCGCATCACGGACCTCAGCGGACGCACAGTGGCTGAGCTCACTGCAGATGGCGAATCCACTCTCCCGGAGCTTTCAGCCGGAACCTATGTGCTGCACACCGCAACCGGGGTGCTTCGCTGGGTGGTCCTGTAGGTCTTAATCGAGTTTAAAGACGTAGGTGTCGGGGCCTGGAAGCTGTGCCACGAGCGTGAAGCGCTCGGGGTGG
>JBDLUG010000080.1:0-7493 GCA_039805405.1 Bacteroidota bacterium | reverse complement strand
CCGTAACCCTCTCTGGATGGGTGCAGCGCCGCCGCGACTTTGGCGGAATGTCGTTTGTCGATTTGCGCGACCGATACGGCATCACCCAGCTGAGCTTCAATGACTTGGTGGACGCCGACCGCGTCGCCGAGGCGCGCAAGCTGCAGCGCGAATTTGTGGTGCAGGCCGTCGGAACTGTGGTCGAGCGCGAGAACAAGAACCCCAACCTCGCCACCGGCGACATCGAAATCAAGGTGACGCAGCTCACGGTGCTCAACGCGGCCGCGACGCCCCCGTTCACCATCGAAGACGAGACCGACGGCGGCGAGGAGCTGCGCATGAAGTACCGCTACTTGGACATCCGTCGGGCCCCGGTGCGCAACAACCTGCTCTTGCGCCACCGCATCAACCGATCGGTGCGCGGCTACCTCGACAACCTGGGCTTTGTCGACGTCGAAACCCCATTTTTGATCAAGTCGACTCCCGAAGGCGCTCGCGACTTCGTGGTGCCCTCGCGCTTGAACCAAAACCAGTTTTACGCGCTTCCGCAGTCGCCGCAAACGTTTAAGCAGCTCCTTATGGTGGCCGGAATGGACCGCTACTACCAAGTGGTCCGCTGCTTCCGCGACGAAGACCTGCGCGCCGACCGCCAGCCCGAATTCACGCAGATCGACTGCGAAATGGCCTTTGTCGAGCAAGAAGACATCTTGAACACGTTTGAGGGACTCGTGCGCCACGTGCTGCACGACGTGCACGGCATTGAGCTCAGTGAGGTTCCGCGCATGACCTATGCCGAGGCGATGCGCCGCTACGGCAACGACAAGCCCGACATTCGCTTTGGCATGGAGTTCGTCGAGCTCACCGACCGCGTGAAGGGCCAGGGCTTCCCCGTGTTCGACCAGGCGGAATTGGTGGTGGGAATCAACGCAAAGGGCTGCGGCGCCTACACCCGCAAGCAGCTCGATGCGCTCACCGACTACGTGAAGCGCCCGCAGCTGGGCATGAGCGGACTGATCTGGATGCGCGTCGACGAACAGGGCGTTCCCAGCTCGTCGGTCAACAAGTTTTTTGACGAAAACGCCCTGCGAGGGTGGGCCGAAGCATTCGACGCCGAGCCCGGCGATCTCGTGCTGGTGCTCGCCGGTGCCGCGAACAAAACCCGCAAGGCCCTGAGCGAGCTTCGCCTGTACCTCGGCCAAGAGCTTGGCCTACGCAAGCCGTTTGAGTTTGCGCCGCTGTGGGTCGTGGATTTTCCGCTGCTCGAGTGGGACGAAGAATCTGGCCGCTGGTTTGCGATGCACCACCCGTTCACAAGTCCCAAGCCCGAAGATATTTCGCTGCTCGACACCGACCCCGGAGCCGTGCGCGCCAACGCCTACGACATCGTACTGAACGGCAACGAGATCGGCGGCGGCTCGATTCGCATCCACGACCGCGCCCTGCAGGCCCGCATGTTTGAGCTGCTTGGGTTCAGCCCCGAAGAGGCGCAGGCTCAGTTCGGATTTTTGATGAACGCATTCGAGTACGGCGCACCGCCCCACGGCGGAATCGCGTTCGGATTTGACCGCCTCGTGGCCCTGATGGGCGGCGACGAAGTCATTCGCGACTACATCGCCTTCCCAAAAAACAACGCGGGCCGCGACGTCATGATCGACGCCCCCTCGCCCATCGCCGAAGCGCAGATGGCAGAACTCAACCTGCTGCTTCGAACGACACCCAAGGCATGAAGCAAGCCCGGGAAGCACTCGAACGACTCCTTCGCCGCTTCCTGATTTGGCGGGCTCAAAACTTGGACACGAGCACCTTTTTGGTGCTGGTGGCTGTTGTGACGGGTCTCGTGTCAGGGCTTGTTGCGGTCGTTCTCAAGAATGCTGCCCACGCCGTGCGCGAGCTTATTGTGGCTCAGCGACTTAGCGACATTTACCAGGTCGCGTACTTTCTCTTTCCGCTGGTCGGAATCAGCATCGTCATGGTCCTGCGCCGCAGCCTGAATTGGCGCATGCGCGAGGGCATTCCGATGGCACTGAGTTCGATCGCCAAGGACGGCGGAATCATTCCGCGGTCGGCCATGTACACCAGCTTTGTGGGCTCGGCGTTCACCGTCGGATTCGGCGGTTCGGTGGGCCTTGAGGGTCCCACCGTCGGGACCGGAGCGGCCATCGGGTCAAACCTCGCGCGCTGGCTGCGCCTCGGATTCAAGCAGCGCATCCTGCTGATTTCGTGCGCCACCGCCGGCGCGCTCGGCAGCATCTTTGGAACCCCCATTGCCGCCCTGGTCTTTACCCTTGAAGTGTTCAGCCTCGACCTCACGCTGGGCGCCCTCGTTCCCTTGCTGCTGGCCTCAGCCACCGGTTCGCTCACCGGGCTGCTGCTCAGCGACGGAACCACCCTGTTCACCGTCAGCGGGATCGGAGAATTTGAACCGCAGTTTATTCCCCAGTACATTGGACTGGGCGTGGTTACAGCCCTTTTTTCGGTATACGTCAAGCGGGCCCACTTGTGGTCATCCTCGCTGCTTGAAAACGTCAAGCGCCCCTGGTTTCGGGCCATCTCGGGCGGCCTGCTCTTGGGCGGAGCCATCTTCCTGATTCCGCCCCTCTACGGCGAAGGATTCGCCAGCATCACCGCGGCCCTTCAGGGCGATGTGGCCGCGCTGCTCGACCAAAGCTTTATTCCCTGGCAAAACCACAGCGCGTGGATCGTTATCGTCCTGCTGCTCGGGTTGGCCCTGATGAAGTCCATTGCCGCCGGACTCACTATTCACGCCGGAGGCGTAGGCGGAATGTTTGCTCCGACCCTGTTTATGGGCGCCATCATAGGCCTTGCCTACGTGCTGCTCTTGGGGCAGTTGGGCATGGACGTTCCGTCGGTTCACTTCGTACTGGTGGCCATGGCCGGACTCATGGCCGGCGTGATGCACGCACCCCTCACCGGCATGTTCATGATCACCGAAATCAGCGGGGGCTACCCCCTCATTCTGCCGCTGATGCTCGTTTCTGCCGTGAGCTTTTTTGTGTCGCGCTCGATCAGTCCGCACTCGATATACACCGCTCCGCTGGCGGCCGCAGGCGGACTCTGGACCACGGACCGCGACAAGGCAGTACTAGGCCTCATTCAGTGGGACGACGTGCTGGAACGCGGAATTTCTGCCGTGGACCCCAACCTCAGCTTTGACGAGGCCGTGCAGCAGCTCATGGCGGAGCACAAAAACATGCTCGCCGTGGTCGACGAAGGCCGGCTACTGGGCACACTAACCTGGGACGACGTGCGACGTGCGCAGCGACTCAGCCAGCCCCCGGCCGCCGTTCGCGATGCCATGAGCGGAATTTCGTACCAAGTTGACCTGAATTCCAGCATGGAAGACGCTGTCAAGCGCGTCGAGCGCATGGACCAGTGGTACGTTCCGGTTGTCGACCATGGCCAATGGGTTGGATTTCTTTCGAAGGCCAAACTTTTTGAAGTGTACCGCCGCCGGTTGCGCGAGGTGAGCCAAGAGGCCTAGTTCCACACGGAGCGAAACCATTTTATGCTCGAGTTTTAATCGTTTAAACATTTAGCTTGGGCTTGGGCTGTATTTTTACCCATTATGCGCAACCTACTTACTGCAGTTTTGCTCGCGGCATCAGCCGCAGCCCATGCCCAGCAACCGGAATGGCTCCGCCTCTGGAACGACCCCAGTACCAACGTGTACGACGTCGTACGCGAATTTGATTCCGAATTTGAGGGCAAGGCCCTAGAAAAAGGCAAGGGTTGGAAGCAGTTCAAGCGCTGGGAAGCGTTTATGGATCCGCGAGTGTACCCAACGGGTCAGCGCCCGAGTCCCACAGCCCTGTATGAGGGAATGCAGCAGGTCCAGCAAACTTGGGGAAGCTCTAGCACGGGAGCCAGCGGCATTGGCCAGTGGACTCCAGTGGGTCCGTTTAATGGAAATCCAATTCAAGGAATCGGTCGCATCAACGTCATTGCTTTTCACCCAACCTTAACCAACGTAGTCTTTGCGGGCGCCCCCTCAGGAGGTCTTTGGAAGTCCAGCGACAACGGCAGCACCTGGTCGACCAACACCGATTTGCTTCCGAACCTTGGGGTTAGCGGTATCGCCATTGACCCGATGCACCCCGACACGATGTACATCGCCACGGGAGACCGTGACGCCAGTGATACGTACACAATTGGGGTACTCAAATCTACCGACGGAGGCGAAACCTGGAACCCCACAGGGCTCACGTTCCAGCTCACTAACTACGCTCGGATTACGGGCTTGGTGATTCACCCGACCCAAACGCAAAACCTTGTGGCGAGCACCCGTTCGGGCATCTACCGCACCACCGACGGGGGAGCCACGTGGAGCATAACCCAAGGCGGAAGCTTTCAGTCGCTGACCTCGGTTCCCGGGGCTCCGCACCTGCTCTATTCGGGCACCAGCAGCAACGGAAAAGTCTGGTTCTCTCGGAATTTTGGTCAAACCTGGACCATGGTCACCGGAAGCATGGGGTTGCCCGCCAACGGGCCCGCCCGCTGCGAAGTGGCAACCACCGCAGCCGACACCAACTATGTGTATGCCCTATTTGGTGCAAACAACAACGGACTTTTTGGTGTCTACCGTTCGACCAACAAGGGCTTGAACTGGAGCCAAATGCACGGGGCGTCGCCCAATCTTTTGGACTGGTCCACCACCGGAAGCGGCAGCGGCGGTCAAGCTTGGTACGACCTTGCTATTGCGGTATCACCGCTCAATAAAGAAGAGCTTCTGGTCGGAGGCGTCAACGTGTGGCGGTCCAACAACGGAGGAGCGAGTTTCGCACTCAGCGGACACTGGTTTGGTGGCGGTGGCGCAAGCTACGTCCACGCGGACCACCACTGGCTCACGTTCCGCCCTGGAACCAACGAAATATGGTCGGGCAACGACGGAGGGGTCGACGTGTCACCCAATGGAGGCCTCGCCAACAGCTGGCAGGCTCGAAACAACGGACTCGCCATTACGCAGTACTACAAAATTGCCACCACTCCAACGAATACCTCGTGGACTTTGGGAGGCACTCAAGACAACGGAACCCACCTGAACAAAACCAGTTGGACTCGCGTGCGCGGGGGCGACGGCATGGACTGCGGACTTGATCCGAGTAACGAACTTGTGATGTACGCATCGATCTACTACGGGGACTTCACCAAGTCCAACAACGGCGGTAGCAATTTTAATGCTCCGTTCAACTTGCCTCCGAGCGGAAGCGGCAACTGGGTCACGCCGTTCTTGGTCAGCCAGCACAACGGCAACGTGCTGTATGCCGGATTTACCCGAGTGTGGAAGTCCACCAACGCCGGAATGAGCTTTGCGGCCACAACTTCGTCCAACCTACTCGGAACCGACAACATCGACGTGCTGGCCGAATCCCCCAGCAACCCCGACGTACTCTACGTGGGCATCAATCAGTACCTCTTCAGGTCGATGGACGGTGGCGCAACCTTTACCCAGCACAGCGGCGGGGCGGGCAGCCACGTGATTACCGGCATCGCCGTAGACCCGCTCGACCCCCTTCACATCGTGGTCAGCCGCAGCGGCTACGTGGCGGGCCAAAAGGTCTACGAATCCTACAACGGAGGTGTCTCGTACAGCAACATCAGCGGATCGCTTCCGAATATTCCGGCCAACGCCGTGGCCTTTGAGCCTGGCAGCAGCAACCTGCGCTACGTCGGCACTGACCTCGGAGTGTTCGTACGCGACAATGTGTTGGGCGACTGGGTTCCGTTCAACGCGGGCCTTCCGAACGTGATTGTGAACGACATCGAAATTTTGACGCAGCCACGCATCGTGCGCATCGGAACCTACGGTCGCGGGGTGTGGCAGTCGCCATTTGCTAGCGACCTTCTTGTGCGTCCAACGGCTGGAATTTCTGCGGCTCCCGCTTCTGTGTGCGGAACCGGCGATACCGTTCAGCTTGCCGACGCCTCACTGGGTCTCGTGACGTCGTGGAACTGGTCGGTGGTTCCGGCGGGAGCCACGTTGCTCGGCCCCAGCACTGCCAACCCCAAGTTGGTGGCCAGCCAGTCGGGCACGTATTCCATTCAGCTGGTTGCGAGCAATGCCTACGGCAGCGACACCGCCGTGTTCGTTCAAGCAGTCGCCGTGGGCGGATTCCCGATTCCAGCCGGCGACGGGTTTGCGCAAGGTCTTGACGGGCGCTGGAGCATCGAGAATCCCCACCGCGACGCGACGTGGGAAGCCTTCGCGACCGCAGGGAGCGACGGCGACGGTTCATCGATGCGCATGCCGCACTTTAGTTTGGGAGCCACGGCCGCAGGCCGTGGCGACGCCCTGGTGTCCCCCGTATACAATGTGACTTCCGGAGCCTCGCTGACCTTTGATGCCGCGTACCGCACCACAAGTACCACCGGGCCGAGCGACACACTGTACGTCTACGTCCAGCAGTGCGGTTCGCCTACGTGGACGCTGCTCGCCACGCGCGTTGAGTCCGGATCCCAAAATTGGGCGACCGGGCCGGCGCAAGCCAGCGCATTCACTCCGGCGTCCGCCGCCGACTGGCGGCGCGATAGCCTGTTCCTTGGGACGCTGGCTGGCGCCGCGCGCTTCAAGTTTGAAGCGCGCCACGGGGGCGGCAACCACCTGTACCTCGACCGCTTCAGGGTGATCCCGGCGGCCGCCCCCGCGCCCGTCGCAGACTTCATTTCTACCGACAGCGCCTGCGTCACCAAACCCGTGCAGTTTTATGCGGCCGGCTTGCCGGCCCCGGGTAGCTTCAGCGGACCCGGAGCCCTCGGAGCAACCTACACGTGGAGCTTCCCCGGGGGAGCTCCGTCCAGCAGCACCGCAGCGAACCCCACGGTGTCCTACGCCACCCCGGGACTCAAAACGGCAACGCTCACGGTAACCACCGCCGCCGGAACCTCCTCGCTCAGCAAAACCGTCGCAATCGCGGCGGCGGTCGTTCCCTCGGTAAGCATTGCCAACCAAACGGGAAGCGTCTGTGCCAACAGCCCCGCCACCTTTGTCGCTACGGCAGTCAACGGAGGCGCCACGCCGCGCTACCAGTGGACGGTCAATGGGGTTCCGCGCGGATTCAACAGCAGCACCTTCACGGTCAGCAGCTTGCAAAACGGCGACGTCGTGCGCTGCGAACTCTACAGCGCTGAAGAGTGTCCGAGCGTGGCAAAAGTGACCTCGGCGGGAATCACGGTAACGGTGCTTCCGCTTCCGGCAACCACCGCGGGCAGCTACGCCGCCGAATGCGTGGGAAGCGCTCCCATAGCCCTCGTGGGAACGCCAGCAGGCGGTGTGTGGTCCGGAACCGGAGTGGTCGGCACCAACTTTGACCCCACGGGCCTCGGCCCCGGAACCTACGAGGTAACCTACGCCTTCACCAACTCGGCCGGGTGCACCGGAACCTCCACGGCGAGCATCCAGCTCGCGCCGGCTCCGAACGTGTTCTTGAACTTTAGCACCGACGTGCTTTGCGTCAGCGACCCCGCAGTGAACCCCGGCGGCGGCTACCCTTCGGGCG
>JBDLUG010000079.1:0-7607 GCA_039805405.1 Bacteroidota bacterium | reverse complement strand
GCGAAGTGGTTGCCGAGTTTCGCGCGGCCGGAATCCGAACTTCGCTCTTCATCGAGTGCGACGCCGCCCGTATTGAGGGTGCTCGCGCCGTGGGAGCAGACCGTATCGAACTCTACACCGAGGTCTATGCCAAGGGCTACGACGCGGCCCTCGCGCTGCGTGCCGAGGGCGATAATGCTGGTTTTGAACGCCTTCGGTCGGCCGTGGTCGCTCCGTACTCAGAATCCGCGGCCTTTGCTGCGTCGCTCGGATTGGGCGTGAACGCCGGCCATGACCTCAGTGCTGAAAACCTTGCCTTTTTTGCCGCATCGCTGCCCCAGCTCGACGAGGTGTCGATTGGTCACGCCTTGATCGCCGATGCGCTCTACTACGGGCTCGAAAACAGCATCCAACGCTACCGCTACCAGCTGGAGTTGGGCGCCCAAGGCAAGGTATTTTAACCTAAGAACGGAATTATGTCGGTAGTCCTCGAACGCAAAATTGTCGGAACGGGCCGCCCGCTCGTCGTACTGCACGGATTTCTCGGAATGGGCGACAACTGGGCCACGCACGCTCGTTCGTGGGCTGATCTCGGATTCGAGGTGCACCTGGTCGACCAGCGAAACCACGGCCGCTCGCCCCACACCGCCAGCCACAGCTACGCCGAAATGGTCGAAGATGCCGTTGCCTACGCCGAGGCCCACTTTGGCCAAGGCCCGGTGGCATGGCTCGGCCACTCGATGGGCGGAAAAGTCGCGATGGAGCTCGCCGTCCGCTACCCGAGCTGGGTGGAGCGCATGGTGGTCGTCGACATTGCGCCCCGCGCGTACCCGCCGCACCATCAATTCATTCTCGATGCGATGCGCCGCCTCAATTTGGCGGAACTTGGTTCGCGCACCGAGGCCGACCGCGCCCTCGAAGTAGACCTTCCCGACTGGGGAATTCGCCAGTTTTTGCTCAAAAACCTCGAGTGGAACGACGAAAAGAAGCTCGCCTGGAAGTGCAACCTTCCCGTGCTCGAAGCCAGCATGGACCGCATCGGCAAGCCCCTTGGGCCGCTCGATCAGTTCGTCGGAGCCGTCCTTTTTGTGCGCGGCCTTGCCAGTAACTACATCCGTGACGAAGACTGGGAGGGCATCCTGAAGCACTTTCCGTCAGCCCAGCTCGAGAGCATCGCGGGCGCCGGCCACTGGGTTCACGCAGAACAGCCTAAGGCGTTCCAAGAGGCGGTCAATTCGTTTTTGGTCGGCTAGCCCTTTGGCAAGGTTGGCCCTTGGCAAGGTTGGCTGAGATTAGCTCGTGGGCTCGCATCTAACTGGTAATTAGGTACTTGTTGCGGCAGCGTCTCAAAGCGCCGCTAAGCATTCGGTTATAACCGGATTTTACTTTTTCTCTCAATGCGCGAAATGGATATGTGTCAGTATTTCAGCTCATTGACGAAAATATCCGTTTAGAGAATTTAGCTGTGCAGCAGCCCCAGCCGCTTAGAGAATTTAGCTGCGTAGCAGCCCCAGCCGCGCAGTGGTCCTAGCGCGAAGCGCAAAAAGCCAACGAGCGAATCTCAGCCAACCTTGCCAATCGTGCTAAAACGCCGGCTTTAGCGTCAGCTTTTGCAAGGGCCCGGGGTGGGTGAAGCGCTGTGCGCTGAGGTCCGGTTCGCTGAAGCGGTTCCGGGCGTTGTTGCTGAATGCGTAGGGCTCGGTCGGGTTGGTGAAGACGCCGCGGTCGAGCTTGCGGTTGCCGTTTGTGTCAAAGTAGGCGGCGACGATGTAGGTTCCCGAGAGGCGGTCGCCGAGCTTGAGAACTTGGGGGTTGCTCGTGGCGGTGATGACTAGCTCTTCGATGGGGGTTCCGTCGGAGCGGCGCAGCGAGATGAGCCAAGCGGAATTTTTAGAACGCTTGGACCACTCCGAAGGTTCGACGCGGCATTCGATGGACAGGGTCGCGGGTACGCGAAGTTCCGCGGCCGAAAAGCTCCAAAAAAATGTGATGAGAATTAGGCTAAACAGCCTGAACGCCATGTGATTAGCGAATGAGGACGACCGAACCCTGCTCAGAAAGGCGAACTTGGTTGGTGCCGTCGGGATCAACGTAGGTCGCGTTAAGCTGCCAGAGGTAGGTGCCCTCTTTCATGGCGCGGCCGTTGTAGTTGCCGTCCCAGCGGTCGCGCGGATCTGTGCTCTCAAAGACGAGGCGACCGTAGCGGTCGAACACGCGGAGTCCGTAGGTGACCATTTCGCAGGCCTCTGAAACCACGACGCCAAAGAAGTCGTTGGTGTTGTCGCGGTTGGGCGTGAAGGCATTGGGAGCAAAAACTCCGCACACCTCAGAAGGCGTAGGAAGCGTTTGACCCACGACAGGTGCGGCAAGAGCGATCAGAAGGGCAACGAGGATTCGGCGCATAATTAGAGGCAAATATAGACGGAATTTTTACCCACCACCCCCCTTGCGGCGAAGTCGGGGGAATTGGGTGCGCGAACGATCCGGCTCGTTGATCGAACGGCTAGTGACTGTGTCGGAATCGTCCCACTCGAACTGATACTTCTTTTCGGGGGCAACACTCTGGTATTCTGTGGGTTTCACGGCGTTTTTGACCTCAGAGGCCTGCTTGTTCCAGTCCTGGGTTACTGAGGTTTTAACGTCCTGTTTGAGGGTTTGTCCGTCGAGTTTGATGCTGAGCTTGTCGATGGGGCCAGTGGCTCGTATCGGAACCCACACCGGGCCGCGGGTCGACTCCTCGGTGATGTAGGCATCGAGGTCTCGGCTCCGCTTGGGTTTTTTGCCTCCGAGAAGTTCGCGGAGCTGCAGTTGGAATCGGTAGTCGACGACTTGGTCGAATCCGTGGGTTCCGGCCACCTTCAGCTGTAAGGCATTGTTTTCAAGGAGCATTTCAGGTATGAGGACGCGCTGCTGCGAGATGTAAATGGTGTTGCGCACCGGGGCAAAGCGCACGTCTTTGAGGTCTTCGACTTCGGCGAAGCGGGCGAGCTGCTGCAGGGCGCTGATGTCGCGAAGGCGTCCGCCCTCGAGGTTGAACTGGATTTCGGCAATCAGGCTTGACGGAACCCAGTCGTAGTTTTTGTCAAAATCCAACTGGATGGCGGCGGTGGCGTCGAGCACACCGTCGACGTTGGACGCGGTAATACTCGTCTGGTTGAAGTTGTTGACTTCGCGAAGCAGGGTGCTCAGCCGCACCCGGGCAAACTGAAGCTGGGTACTCAAGTGACCCCCGTCGGGCTGGGCAGCGGTCCAGTCGCCACGGCCGCGGATTTGGCCACCGCCAAGGTCGGCAGCGGTGTTTTGAAAGCTGAAGTTGAGGCCGCGTCCCACGATGAGGCTTTGAACGTTGCTGAGGTGCAGGTCTTCGTAGTGCACGCGTCCGGCGCGCAGCTCGACCCGGTAGGGGTCGTTGAATTCGGGGTCGTTGGGATCAGCAGGTCCGGTCCAGAGTCCGTTCCACACTTCGGAATCGGCGAGTTGCCCCGCATTGAGTTGCTGCGACGTCACCTGAAGGTCGTGCGCCATTCCGAGGTCGTTGAGGGCGTTGCGGATGCGGCCTGAAACGGTGGCGTCGGACTGGCCGACGGCAATTTTGAGGCTGCGGAGTCCGAGGTCTTGGCCAAGCAAATCAAGTTCGCCGCCGCGAACTTCGAGGGCCATGGTGTTGCCCTGGGGTCTCCAGCGTCCGGGACTGAGGGCGAAGGTTCCGGACCACATTCCACCCCAAACACCTTGGCTTCCAAGCTCTTCAAGACTGGCATAGTGCTGCTTGAAGCCCAGGGTTCCGCGGGCCGACCCCGTGGCCTCGTCCCAGGTGCTGATGCTGATCCACCGAAGGAATTCGGCGATGCCCACCGTTGCATTGCCGGCAAATTCGAGGTCGGGGGCGTCGAGGTTGGCGAGAGTGAGGCGTCCGGTCACTTGACCTTCAGTGCTTTGGGATTCTTTGATGTCGATGCTCAGCACAGTGCTTGCGGCGCGCGCTTGGGCTCCGTTGTCGGCGTGGATCTGGGCAGAGATTCCGCTAAAGTTAAAAGCCCCCGAGGTGAGGCCTCCGTTGGTCCACGTAGCGTCTGCGACGAGTCGGCTGCCCTGGGTGGTGGTAACGGCTTTGGCAGTGAGGCTGACTTTGCCCTCGAGCTGAAGCGTTTCAGGGTCCGGGAGCAGTGCCGCCGGAATCAGCGCAATCACTTTTGCGACGTCCAGGTCGTCTGCCGAGAGGTTCCATTGGCCTTGGCCGTTGCGCAGTTCGCCGTCGAGGTCGAGGGGCCAACCGGCGACGTTGAGGGCTCCGCGCGGAACCGCAAACACGCCATCGCTTCCGTTCATTTCGGCTTCGCCTTCGATACGGATCGGGCGGGCCGCGAGGTTCGGCACCCAAAGTTCCCAGTCCAGTTCGGCCGCGAAGGCGTCGGCGTCGAGCTTGCCCCGTGCCCGAACGCGTTCTGCGATAAACGTTTGCGACCACGGAGGGTTTCCATGGCCGCTCAACGTGATTTTTGTGTTGAGTATCGTGACGCCGTCGAGTTGGACCGCAGCTTGAGCAGTTTCGCTTGAATCCTCTTTAAAGATGCCGTAGTTGTTTGTGCCGTCTTTGTTCCAGCGCAGCTTGAGGCGGCCGTCGCTCAGGGTGATTCGCTGCAAAATATAGGTTCCGCGAATGGCCTTAAAAAGGTCAAACTGAGCGTAGACTGACGCGGCATAGGCGAGGCTGTCGGTCGGAATCTGTGGGTCCGGAACCAGCACGCGGTCGAAGCGCAGCGAGACGTCGGGAAACTGGCCCCAGAGGTCCACCTCGAGCCCCCCGATCTGCACCGGGCTGTTGAGGCGCTTGTTGACTGCGCCAAGCATTTGGGCTTTCAGCTCGTCCTGGTGGGTGTACACGTAGCCCGCCAATCCGCCTAGGGCCGCCGTCAGGACGGCCAAAACCCATAGGAGGATGCGGAAGGCTCGGTGCATTTACTGCAGGATTTTGAGGAAGGATATTTCTTTCTCGTTCAGCAGTCGGTACTCGCCGCGCGAAAGGTTCTTCTTGGTGAGTCCTGCAAATACCGTGCGGTCCAGTTTGACCACCTCGTATCCGAGGGCACCAAACATGCGGCGTACGATACGGTTGCGACCCACGTGGATTTCTACGCCTACTTCGTACGGATTCTCTGGATCAGGCATTTCAAGCTTGTCGACAGCTACGGGGCCGTCGTCGAGGGTGATTCCGCGCCTGAGTTTGTCGGCATCGGTCGGACTAAAGGGTTTGTCCAGCGTCACGTGGTAGATTTTGTGGGCACCGTGGCTCGGATGCGTCAGCTTTTTGGCCATCGCGCCGTCGTTGGTGAGCAGAAGCACTCCGGTGGTTCCGCGGTCAAGTCGGCCCACAGGGTAAATGCGCTCGCGGCACGCTTTACTGACCAGATCCATCACAGTTTTGCGGGCGCGCTCGTCGTCTACGGTCGTGATAAATCCTTTGGGCTTATTCAGCAGCACATAGACTTTGCGCTCGCTTTTAAGGCGTTCGCCGGCGTAGCGAACGTCGTCGCCCGGAGCCACCTTGTAGCCCATTTCAGTGACTACTTGGCCGTTGATGGTGACCAGTCCCTGGGCGATGAGGTCGTCTGCCTCGCGGCGCGAGCAAATGCCTGCGTGGGCGAGGTATCGGTTGAGGCGCATCGTGTCGCTGTCAGGCGCATATTCCTCGGCGGTCTTGAATTTGGGACGGCCGGTTGGCTGCTTGCGGAATCCTGTATTCGCGGAACCCGATTTGCGCTCGTAGCCGTCGGTTCCGTACTTGGGGTGGATTCGGCCCTCTCCACTAAAGTGCTTGGGACCAAGGCCTTCCATGTTCCAGGGTTCGTAGGGCAGTTGGCCAGGCTGGCTCGTTGGCTCGTTGGTTTGTGGGCCCATTGGACGGCTCGGACGTGCGCCACGGCCGTCATTGGCACGGTACTCCTTTTTAGGCCCAAACGTTTTGAATGCGCCACCGGGTGTGCTGGGGCGCGCGGGGCGGTCTCCGTAGGGGCGGTCTCCGCGTGGCGGACGGTCTCCGTAGGGGCGGTCTCCGCGTGGCGGACGGTCTCCATACGGACGGTCAGTACGTGGGGGACGGTCGCCGAATGGGCGGTCAGTACGTGGGGGACGATCGCCGTAGGGGCGGTCAGCGCGTGGCGGACGGTCGCCGTAGGGGCGGTCAGCGCGTGGCGGACGGTCTCCGTACGGACGGTCAGCGCGTGGCGGACGGTCGCCGTAGGGGCGGTCTCCGCGTGGGGGACGGTCGCCGAAAGGACGGTCAGCGCGTGGCGGACGGTCGCCGGATGGGCGGTCTTCGCGCGGAGCGCGGTCAAAACTTCGGTTGCTGGGGCGAGCGGATGCGCGTCGCTGAGCGTCACCAGACCCTTCAGAGTCAGGACGTTCACTTCGTGCGGCAGGCCGCTTCGCAGCGGGCTTGGGCTTGGGCGCACCTGGTGCGTCGCTAGGCCGTGGTTTGCGTGAATTCACGGTGCAAAGGTAGTGTTTTGGCAATTTAACTCGTTGGCAAGCAACTAGCGACTAGCAACTGGTAGCTAAAAACCAACCCACCCGTTTTCGCGAACCTCGACGACTCGAACGGGATTCCCGTGGCAGCGCACGAGATCGATGCGCCAGGATCCCTGATGCCGGCAGGATCGGCCAAAGGCTGCGGCTGCGCGCTGGATGCGTTGAAGTTGGGGTCGGTTCCAAGGGGCGAAGTCGGTGAGGCGTGACTGAAACTTGACTTCGACGGCAACTAAGGTTCCGCCACCGGGTACCGCGAGAATGAGGTCCACCTCAAAGTGATGGTGGCGCCAATTGCGCCCCAAAAGTGTGTAGCCTTGAGCGGTGTAGTAGGCGAGGGCGGCGTCTTCAGCTTCAAGGCCTCGGGAACGTCGTGCGGAAGGGGCCAGTGCCCGAACTAACGGATTGGCGGGTACTGCGGCGTTAGGGCAGGAGGGGTCGGAGTGTGGCATGCCCCGAAGTTGCGGCGAGGGCGTGCGGCAAGCCGTGGATAAACGTAAGATTACGGTTCTCGTGTCCAAAACCGAGGTGCTCAATGACGGGAACCTCAATAGGAACCGCCTCGCGAAGGATTTGGGACCAAGAGCGTCCGAAGGGGCGTTCGTGGTCTTTGAGGTCGCTGAAGTCGCCAGCCACGACGGCGCGCACGCCGTCGAAAATACCCGCACGGCGTAGGGCCTGCATCATGCGGTCGAGGTGGTAGTGGTACTCGTCGAGGTCTTCGAGGGCGAGGATGCAGCCGCGCAGGTCAGGAAAGCTTCGAGAACCCAAAAGACTGTAGAGGACAGAGAGGTTTCCGCCGACAAGGGGGGCGCTCACGCTGAAGTCGGGTGCTTTGGTGCGGCCGCTGAGTGTCCAGGGGGATCCGTTCCAGGCGTCGGCAAGCGCTTGAAACGAGTCGGGCGTGGCGTTTCGAGCGAGCTGAATGGACATTGGACCGTGCATCGAGGCGACTCCGCGCGAAAACGTTTCGCTGAGAAGCACCGTGAAGTCGCTGAATCCCACGAGCCATTTGGGATCGCGGTCGAGCAGGGACCAGTCGACGAGGTCGACGGCGCGCACGGCTCCGTACCCTCCCCGAACACCCCAAAGTGCGCGCACCG
>JBDLUG010000078.1:0-7764 GCA_039805405.1 Bacteroidota bacterium | reverse complement strand
ATCCACAACGCCGCCAACGTCTACTTTCGAAAAACTCCCGACGAGCTCACCATCGAAGAGTCCGCCATGCTCGTGGGCATGTGCAAAAACCCTTGGCTGTACAACCCTGCGCGCGCCGGCCGTGAAGAATCCGCCCTGAAGCGCCGCAACACTGTGCTCAACCAAATGGAACGCAGCGGATTTCTCACCGAAGAGGCGGCAGATTCACTCAAAGCGATTCCAATTGCCCTTGAGTTTACCCCTGGAGGCCACGACAAGGGCCTTGCGCCCTACCTGCGCGAGCACATCCGCCAGTTCATGAAGGAGTGGGTCACGACGCACCGAAAGCCCGACGGAAGCGAGTACAACCTCTACACCGACGGCCTCAAAATCTATACAACCATCGACAGCCGCATGCAGCGCGCCGCCGAAGAGGCCATGGAACAGCACCTGACGCAGCTCCAAAAGGCCTTCTTTCGCCAAATTAAGGGCCGCGCCGCGGGTCCCTTCTACTTTCAGGGCGGAAGCTCCGTGGCCGGAGCCAACCAAATCCTGACCAAGGCGATGAAGCAAACGCAGCGCTGGCAAAACCTGCGCTCCGAGGGCCTCAGCGAAGAAGCCGCTACCGCGGCCTTCAAAAAGCCTGTCGAAATGAAAATCTTTGCCTGGGGCGGCGACCGCGATACGGTGCTCAGTCCTTGGGACTCCATCAAGTACATGAAGTCCATCTACCAGGCGGGCCTGCTGAGCGTCGAGCCGCAGACCGGGTTCATCAAGGCTTGGGTCGGCGGAGTCGACTTTAGGCACTTTAAGTACGACGCCGTCCGCCAAGGCCGTCGCCAAGTGGGTTCAACGTTTAAACCGTTTGTGTACGCCGCGGCCATTGCCGACAAAAAGTACTCGCCCTGCATGCAGGTTCCGAACATTCAAACCTGCATTGAGGCGGGCCAGTACGGACTCGCCGAAACCTGGTGCCCCAGCAATTCCGACGACAAGTACGGCGGTGTACTGACGCTCAAGCAGGCACTCGCCGGCTCGGTCAACACCGTGACCACGTACCTGATGAAGCAAATCGGTCCGGCGCCAGTGGTACAGCTCGCCCGCAACTTGGGTGTGACCTCAGACATTCCCGTGGTTCCCTCTATTGCCCTCGGAACCGTCGACCTCAGCATTTTTGAGCTAGTCGGAGCCTACACGGCATTTGGCAACCAAGGCCTTTACACCGAGCCCATCGTCATTCTGCGCATCGAGGACGCCAACGGAGTCGTGCTCGACGAGTTTAGCCCCGCCTCGCGCGAGGTCTTCAGCCCCGAGGTCGCGTACACCATGGTAAGCCTGCTTCAGGGCGTTACCCAGGGCGGAACCGGCGCTCGCCTTCGCTACGCCGGCGGAGGCTACCCCGACGGTGTGGCCACGGGCTTCCCGTACTCGTTTGACATGCCGATCGCGGGTAAAACGGGTACCACGCAAAACAACTCCGACGGTTGGTTTGTCGGAATGGTTCCGAACCTCGTAACCGGAGTCTGGGCCGGGTGCCAAGACCGGTCAGCCCACTTTGGGTCAACGGCCTACGGTCAGGGCGCGAGCACCTCACTGCCCATCTGGGCTCTCTACATGCGCCGTCTGTATGCCGACCCAAAAATCGGTGTGCGCCGCGACGGATTCGACGCCCCATCCACCCCAATGACCATCCCCCTCAACTGCGGCGAGTTCTTCAGCGACCAAGCTGAGGCCCGCGAGGAGGGTTCCGAGTTCAATTAGCGAGGTTGGCTATTTGGCGAGGTTGGCAAGATTGGCTCGTTGGCTCTTTGGCGTTCGCGTGAAAAAGTAAAATCCGGTTATAACCGAATGCGGGACTTTTTTGATCCCTTCGCGCCTGCGGTGCTCAGGGTCGTTACTGGTTTCTTGTTGCTCGTTCGCGATCTCGCCGCACCACGTAACTAGTTGCCAGGGGCTAACGAGCCAACCTTGCTAACGAGCCAACCTTGCCAATCTTGCCAACCTCGCCAACAAGCCAACAAGCAGGCGCAAAGCGCCCTTAACTTTAAGGCATGATTCGCAAAGTAGTCGCCCACGCCGACGTGGCACTTGACGGACTCACCGACGGCATGACCCTCATGGTGGGCGGTTTTGGCCTGTGTGGCATTCCCGAAAACCTTATTGCGGCGCTTCGCCAGCGCGGAACCCGCAACCTCACCTGCATCTCGAACAACGCCGGCGTCGACGGATTCGGCCTCGGACTGCTGCTCGAAACGCGGCAAATCCGCAAAATGATTAGCTCCTATGTGGGCGAAAACGATGAATTCGAACGCCAGATGCTCTCGGGCGAACTCGAAGTGGAACTGATTCCGCAGGGAACCCTCGCCGAGCGCTGCCGGGCGGCAGGCGCGGGAATTCCGGCCTTCTTTACCCCCGCCGGCTTCGGAACCGAGGTCGCCGAAGGCAAAGAAATCCGCATGTTTGGCGGCAAGCCCTACCTGCTCGAGCACGCCTTTGATGCCGATTTTGCGCTGGTCAAAGCCTGGAAGGGCGACGAGGCGGGCAACCTGATTTTTAAGGGCACCGCGCGGAACTTCAACCCGATGATGGCCATGGCGGGCCGCGTCACGGTCGCCGAGGTCGAGGAGCTGGTCCCTGCCGGAACCCTCGACCCAAACGCCATTCACGTTCCGGGCATTTTTGTGCACCGCATCTTTCAAGGCGCACACTACGAAAAGCGCATCGAGCAGCGCACCGTCCGACCCAAAAACCCATCGATCTAAGCCATGGCACTCGACAAAAACGGAATTGCGCGCCGCATCGCCCAAGAGCTGCGCAACGGCTGGTACGTCAACCTGGGCATCGGAATCCCGACCCTTGTGGCCAACTTCATCCCCGAAGGAATCGACGTGGAATTTCAGTCCGAAAACGGAATCCTGGGCATGGGGCCCTTCCCCTTTGAGGGCGAAGAAGACGCCGACCTCATCAATGCCGGAAAGCAAACCATCACCGCGCTCGCCGGCGCATCGCTTTTTGACAGCGCCACATCCTTTGGCATGATCCGCGCCCGCAAGGTCCAGCTGACCGTGCTGGGAGCCATGGAAGTCTCAGACCGCGGCGACATCGCCAACTGGAAGATTCCGGGCCGCATGGTCAAAGGCATGGGCGGAGCCATGGACCTGGTCGCCAGCGCCGAAAACATCATCGTCGCCATGCAGCACAGCAACCGCGAGGGCGAGTCCAAGCTGCTGACCGAGTGCACCTTGCCCCTCACCGGTGTGGGCTGCGTCAAAAAGGTGGTGACCGACTTGGCCGTGCTCGACATCGATCCAGAACGCGGATTCATCCTCCGCGAGCGGGCCCCCGGGGTCAGCGTCGACGAAATCGTGGCCAAAACTGCCGGCCGCCTGGTGGTGGAAGGAGCAATCCCTGAGATGTCCCTCTAGCCAGGTTAGCTGAGATTGGCTCGTTGGCTCGTTGGCTGGTTAGCTCGTTGGCTGGTTGGCTCGTTGGCTCGTTAGTTTGCGTTCTGTGGTTCTAACGGATTACTCCGCGTAGCCGCGCAGCGGCCTTAGCTGCGAAGCAGCCCTAGGCCTAAGCGCGAAGCGCCCATAGCGCGAAGCGCCCCCAGCGCGAAGCGCCCCTAGCGCGAAGCGCCCCCAGCGCGAAGCGCCCTCAGCGCGAAGCGCCCCCAGCGCGAAGCGCCCCCAGCGCGAAGCGCCCTCAGCGCGAAGCGCCCAACTCAACCGTTCGATCACTCATGTACCGCACCACCCGGGCGTCGTGGCTAATGAACAGGTAACTGAACCCAAAACGGTCCTTTAGGTCATTTAGAAGGTTGAGGACCTGAGCTTGAACACTCACGTCCAGGGCCGCCACCGACTCGTCACAGACCAAAACCTTGGGCTCGAGCGTGAGCGCGCGGGCGATTCCGATTCGCTGGCGTTGTCCGCCCGAAAACTCGTGGGGGTATTTGTCTGCCGACGAGGGCGGAAGGCCTACGGCCTCCAGAAGTTCAGCAACCCGAGCACGGCGTTGGGCCGTGTCACCCAGCCCGTGCACCTCGAGGGGCTCCTCAAGCAGCGCGCCCACCTTCATCCGCGGGGGTAGACTTGAAAACGGATCCTGAAAAATGTACTGAATCTCGCGGGCAAAGCGCCGGCGCTCCGCCGCGGAGAGCTGGTCGATGCGCGTTCCGCGGTACGTGATTTCGCCGTCGTCGGGCTGCTCCAGACCTACAAGGCAGCGGGCGATAGTGGACTTTCCCGAACCCGAAGCGCCCACCAGCCCTAAGGTTTCGCCCTCGTGAAGGACCAGGTCAAAGCCGTCCAAAACGGGTTGGCCCTTAAATGTTTTGCGCAGTCCGCGCACCGCCAAAACCTCAATGCCACCGGCAAAAACGGGGCGCTCTATAGACGAAGGCGGGGTTCCGTCCAAAAAATCTTGGACGGTGGGCAAGCGAAGCGGCTTGCCCGACTCGGGCGGGCGCGAGGCCAGCAAACCGCGCGTGTAGGGCTGCTGGGGGCGTTCCATGATGTCCCGCACGGATCCCGTTTCGACCACCGTACCAGCCCGAAGCACCACCATTCGGTCGGCCACGTGGGCCACCGCTTCGAGGTCGTGGCTGATGAAGAGCATCGCCATTCCGCGGTCGCGCTGCAGGTCCTTGAGCAGGTCGAGCAGCTCAAAGGCGACGGCGTGGTCCAGCGCGGTGGTCGGCTCGTCGCAAATCAATAGCTCGGGATCCATCGCCATCGCCATCGCGATCATCACCCGCTGGCGCTGTCCGCCTGAAAGCTGGTGGGGAAACTTGTGCATGGCGCCTTCAGGGTCCGGAAGCTGCACCCGCCGGAGCTCGTCCAGCGCCCGGGCCTTGGCCTCAATGCGCCCCAAACCCAGCGCGGATTCTGCCGCCTCGGCGACCTGGCGACCAACGCGCATCGTGGGGTTGAGCGCCGACATCGGCTCCTGAAAGACCATGGCCTTGCGAGCCATACCGTCGCGCAACGCGCCCCAATCCGCCGAAAGCTTGGGCGGAAGCAGCCCCATCAACGTCAGGGCCGTAAGGGATTTTCCGGAACCCGACTCGCCCACTAGGGCCACGCACTCGCCGGCGGCAATGTGAAGGTCAAGCCCCGAGAGCAGCAACGTTTCGCCGGCCCAGACAGAGAGGTTTTCTCCAAAGAATTCACTCATTTCCACGCGTACTCGTCGACCAGCGCCCTGAAGGGTCGCGGTTCCCACGATCCCTTGGGTCGCTCGCCTTCGGTGCGGCCGAGGCGCACCACGACGCGTCCCGTCTCAGGGAAGGCGATGATCCACTGACCCAAGTGGCCGCGAAGCGCGACGTAGTGACGTGCCGGAGCCTGGCCAGCGGGGTCCACCGACTCACCGAGCCAAAAACTCTGGCCATAGAAGCTTGCGGTACTTGGGGCAGTGGCCACCGAAACCCATGCGCTGTCGAGCAACGGCTGCCCGTTCCATCGGCCGTTGTGCACGAGCAGGTGCCCCAAGCGGGCGTAGTCGCGGGCCGTCGAATTGAAGCAGCAAAAGGCAAGGGCTTCGCCCTGGCCGTCGACGTGCCACGAGGCGTCCGATTCCGCACCCAGCGGAACCCACAGTTTGCGCGACGCATAGGCTGGAAGCGATTCGCCCACCGCCTTCTCGAGGCACACGCTGAGCAGCGTCGTTGCCGCCGACTGGTACTCGTATCGAAGTCCGACCGAATCGCCCACCTCAGATTCGAGAATCAGGGCCATTTGGTCGTCGCCGTAGTACAGCTTGGCGGTCTGTCCGAACGGATCGTAGTAGTTCTCGGTCCAGTCCAAGTCCGCGTGCATCGCGCTCAGGTCGCGCAGCGTAAGCCGCTCTGCGCCAGGTCCGTGCAGGCCAGCTATGTAGGTCTTGGCCTTGGTATCCCAACTCGGAATCTTGCCCTCTTGCACGGCAAGCTGCACGAGCATCGTCACGATGGACTTCGACATCGAGAACGAGTTGACGCGCGAATCCAATTGAAAGTCAGCAAAGTAGGCCTCGTGGCGCAACGTGTCGCGGTCAAATACGAGCAGTGCGCCCGTTTGGCTGGCATCGAGCAGCAACTGGGTAGCGTCGCTCGGAACCAACGCGCTGTCGGTCGCCACCGGCCAGGCCACGGGCTGCGGAGCGGCCGGAATCTCTTCGGTGTCAAAGTAGGCGGCGTCAAAAGGGTCCGACGTCGTGCGGCCCTGCAAGTACGTCGCGTAGACCCCCTTGAAGAGGTATCCGTACCCCGAAAAATACACAAGCAAACTCAGGACCCCGAAGGCCACAACCACAGACACAATGCGTTTCATGAGGTGCAAGTTAGGAGAATCTATGCCCCAAGCAATCGGTCGGCTGGAGTCGGCACTAAGTCCACCTCAAAAAGTCGGGCGAAGTGCCCCGCCACGCGGGCCTTGGCCTCGTCCTCATCGATGGGTCGGCCGAGCTCGCGCTGGAGCGATGTGACGGCTTTATCCTTGATTCCGCACGGAATAATGTACTCGAAGTAGCGCAAGTCGGTGTTGAGGTTGAAGGCCCAGCCGTGCATGGTCACCCAGCGCGAAGCGCGTACGCCCATCGCACAAATTTTGCGGGCGAACGGGGTTCCGACGTCGAGCCACACCCCCGTCTCACCGGGGCTGCGGTCGCCGCTCAAGCCGTAGTCAGCGAGGGTGGCAATGATGACCTCTTCGAGGGTGCGCAGGTAGCGGTGAATGTCGGTGAAGTGCTCGTCGAGGTCAAGAATGGGGTAGCCCACAAGTTGGCCCGGGCCGTGGTACGTGATGTCGCCGCCGCGGTTGGTGCGGTAGAACTCAGCGCCAATGGATTTCAGGCGCTCGTCGTCGGCCAGTAGGTTGCCAACGTCGCCGCTCTTGCCCAGCGTGTAGACATGCGGGTGCTCCACAAACAGCAGGGTGTCGTGCGTAGCAATCCGCTCCTCTTCAGGAAGTTTGCGGTTGGACGACTTGCGCGCTACCACCTCGTTAAAAATGGACTCTTGGAAGTCCCAGGCGCGCTGGTACGTCCAGTTGCCGAGCTCGGTAAAGCGAACGGAGCGACGGCTCATGCCTTGCCCAGTGCGTCTTTGAGGTCGTCAATGACCTTGATGTCCATGATGTCCACGGCATTGCGCTCGCTCAGCACATAACTGACCCAGTCGCCGAGGGCCACGAGGTCGAGGGCTTGCTCGAGCGGTGACGCTCCGTAGGCGTGAAGCTCGGCCACATGGGTTGCATGGGCGCGGATGGCGGGGGCGTTGAGCTCCATACGCATCCGGTTGCGCGGCGCATCAAAGGCGGAATGCAAAAAGACTGCGCTGTAGCGCGCGCCTCCGCCGGCCCAACCGACCATTTCGTTGTGGTTCATCTCGGGAACCTCGGCGTCCCAACCCGGCATCTTGCTGTTCTCGTTGAGCTGCTGGCGCCAGCGGGTAGCGACCCCGGCCATTCCGCTCGCTGCATACACGGCTACGGCGGTGCCCTCGAGCGTATCGGCAATGGCCTCGGCCTCGCGAAGGTGCTCGCCGCGGCGGGCGGTCAAGTCCGCAACCGCTTGTGCGGCCTGCTTCTGCCACTGGGCCGGAGCTCCGGCGCCCGCCAAGTCCAAGTGGGCCAAAATCTGAATCAGCGCATAGCCAAACATCGAGCGCGGAGGGTTTCCGCCGGGAACCACGCTGGTATTCCACCCGTGCTGCTCGGCACGACGCTTCAGTTCGCCCCCGCTCGTGATGGCCGAAACCATGCATCCGGCCGCCACCGCTTGGTCAAGGGCCGTAAGCGTCTCTTC
>JBDLUG010000077.1:0-7801 GCA_039805405.1 Bacteroidota bacterium | reverse complement strand
GCTTGTTCAGCCCTTATGAACCGTTTTATCAGCACTTCCGAAGCGGCACGTCGCGATGCCGCCGATTCCCTTGCCTCACTGCGGGCGGAATTCCACCTCCCAACCCTCGACGGTGAAGAGGTTATCTACCTGACGGGTAACTCGTTAGGCCTGATGCCGCGCGCCACCGAATCCGCGCTAAAGACCGAGCTCGAGAGCTGGCAGAAGTACGGAGTCGAGGCCCATTTTCACGGCCCCAATCCATGGATGCCCTACCACGAGCGGCTCACCGATTCGCTAGCCCGTTTGGCCGGCGCCAAGCCGTCTGAAGTCGTTGCCATGGGTTCGCTCACCGGCAACCTGCACACTCTGCTGGCGTCGTTTTACCGTCCTACGGCCGAGCGCCCGCTGCTGGTGTGCGAGGCCAAGGCCTTTCCGTCAGACCAGTATGCCCTCGCCAGCCAAGCGCAGTGGCACGAGCACGGCGAGCTTTTTGAAATTCGCGGAACCGACCCCGAAGGCGCCCCAACCCCCGACGAGGTTTTGGCTGCCATTGCCGACCACGGGCAGCGCGGAGCTACACTGCTGATGGGCGGAGTCCACTACTTCACCGGTCGCGCCTACCCCATCGCCGAAATCACTGCTGCCGCACATGCTCAAGGCATGCTGGTGGGATGGGACTTGGCCCACGCCATGGGCAATGTTCCGCTCAAGCTGCACGATTGGGGTGTCGACTTCGCCGCGTGGTGCTCGTACAAGTACTTGAATTCCAGCCCAGGCGGAGTCGCCGGGCTCTACGTGCACGAACGCCACCACGGCCCCGAAACATTTCGCCTCGCCGGATGGTGGGGCCACGACAAGGCCAGCCGCTTTAAGATGCCGCCCGAATTTGTCCCAGAACGCAGCGCCGAATCCTGGCAGTGGTCCAACGCTCCGGTGCTCAGTATGGCCGCCCAGCGCGCCGCCCTTGACGTGTTTGACCGCGCCGACCTCGATGCCTACCGCGCCAAGTCTCTAGAAATGACCGACGTGCTCCTCGGGCTCCTCGACCACGTGTCAGCGCAGACCGGACAAAAAATAAAGGTGCTCACCCCGCGCGAGCCCGAGCACCGCGGTTCGCAGGTGTCGGTGCAGTTTGTCGGGCGCGACCGCCGATTCTTTGACTACCTCGTCTCTCGGGGAGTCTACGCCGACTGGCGCGAACCGGGTACGGTCCGCATGGCCGTGGCTCCGCTCTATTCATCATACCGCGACTTGGCCCGCCTCGAGGCCCTGCTCGCCGAATCGCTAACGCAGTAACTATGTCACAGCACGCCGCTGTCGTCGGCTCCGGTCTCGTCGGAAGCCTTTGGACCACCTTTCTCGCCCAGCGGGGCTACACCGTGGACGTATTTGAGCGCCGCGCCGATTCGCGCCGTGCCGGGTACAAAGGCGGACGCTCCATCAACCTCGCCTTGAGCGACCGGGGCTGGCGCGCCCTCGAGGCCGTAGGTGTGGCTGAGGCGGTGCGCCGCGAGGCGATTCCGATGTACCGTCGCGTCATGCACGCGGTGGACGGAACCCTAACCACCCAGCCCTATGGCAAGGACGGCCAGGCCATTTGGTCGGTTTCGCGGGGCGGAATCAATATGGCCCTGATGACCGAGGCCGAAAAGCACGCCAACGTGCGCCTTCACTTCGAGCACGACACCGACCTCGACGACGCCACTGAGGGCCGAATTCGTTGGACTACGCCCGAAGGTCAGGGCTCGGGCTGCTTTGACGCCGTGTTTTCGACCGACGGAGCCAATTCCGGAATCCGCAAAGCCCTTCAGGCCGAAGGCGCCATGGAATGGTCTGAGCAAGTCATTGACCACGGGTACAAGGAGTTGCTGATTCCGGCTGGCCCGAACGGCACGTCGCTGATTGAGCGCGAGGCCCTGCACATTTGGCCGCGCGCCAGCTACATGCTGATCGGCTTGCCCAACCCTGACGGAAGCTTCACGATGACCCTGTTCTTCCCGAACGAAGGGCCCGTTAGCTTCGCCGCCCTGGATACGCCCGAAAAGGCCGAGGTGTTTTTTGCAGAATTTTTTGCGGACGCCCTTGCCCTGATGCCCGACTTCAAGGAACAGTGGGCACAAAACCCTGTGAGCAAGCTCAGTATCGTGCGCAGCTGGCCGTGGTCCAAAGGCAAGGTGGTGCTATTTGGCGACGCGACCCACGCCATTGTTCCGTTTTATGGACAGGGAATGAATTCTGGATTCGAGGACTGCTTTGTACTCAACCAAATGATGGAAGCCTTGGGCGAAGATCCCTTGACCCTGTTCCCGGCCTTTGAAGCCGAACGCAAGCCCAACGCCGACGCCATCGCCGAGCTGGCCTTGCTGAACTTCATCGAGATGCGCGACCTGACGGGGCAGCCCGAATTTTTGCTCCGCAAAAAGATCGAATCCCGCCTGCACGCCGAGCGCCCCGAATTTTGGATTCCGCTGTACACCCAGGTGACGTTCAGCCACATACCCTATGCGGTAGCGCTGGAGCGCGGACGCCAAATGGACCGTGTGTTTGCCGAAGTGATGCAGTGGCCCAACTTGGCCGAGACCTGGGATCAACCCGAGACGCTCGCCCGGATTTGGGCGGTCGCGAAGCAGCAACTAGTAACTAGCAACTAGTTACGGGTTCATTGCGGCGCGAACCCGCTTGAACAGGGCGCTGCGAAAGACGTAGTCCACGACTTCTTGGTCGGTTGAATGGAGAATGTCGGGGCCCGCACCCTCCCAAACTTTGTAGCCGTGGCGCATCAGCACCACGTGGTCGCCGATTTCGAGGACGGAATTCATGTCGTGGGTGTTGACCACTGTGGTCATGCCGAATTCACGGGTGATTTCTTGAATCAGTTGGTCAATAACCACCGACGTTTCGGGGTCCAAGCCAGAATTGGGCTCGTCGCAAAAGAGGTACTTCGGGTTGAGTACGATGGCGCGGGCAATGGCAACGCGCTTTTGCATTCCGCCTGAGAGCTCGGCTGGGTTTTTTGTGAGGGCCGACTGCGGAATCCGCACGCGGTCTAAGCAAAAGGCCACGCGTTGGTCTTTTTCAGAAGCCGACATCGTTGAAAAGAAGTCGAGCGGAAACCGTACGTTATCCTCCACACTCAAGCTGGTAAACAGCGCAGATGCTTGAAACACCATGCCCATTTCTTGGCGAAGGATTTTGCGGTCCCGCTCTTTCATGGCGGTCCAGTCGCGTCCGTCGAGCAGAACCTGGCCGGCGTCAGGCTGAATGAGGCCCACGATAGACTTGAGCATGACGGTCTTGCCTGAACCGCTCGAACCAATAATGAGGTTGCACTGGCCCGGCTTGAGGTCCATGTCGATGCCCTTGAGGACCTCTTGGTCGCCAAAGGCTTTTTTGATTCCGCGCACCTCGATCACCGCCTACTGAAGCATGACATCCGTGAGGATGTAGTTAAACAGGATGATGCTGAACGACATCGTAACGACCGCCTTCGTACTTGCCTTACCCACTTCGACGGCTCCGCCCTTGACGTGGTAGCCGTACCAGGCCGAAACCGAGCTGATAATGAAGGCAAACACCACTGTTTTGGTGAGTGAGTACACGACATAGTAGGGCTGGAATTCGTCAAAATAGCCCATCAAAAAGTTGTCGGGGTTGACCAGGTGGAGCCAGTCGCCCGCGAGGTATCCGCCCAAGAGGCCCATGAAGATGCTGAATATGACCAGAATAGGAAAAAACAGCAGGCTTGCGCCAATTTTGGGCAGCACCAAGTAGCTGGCGGGGTTGATGCCCATGACCTGAAGGGCGTCCATTTGTTCGGTGACCCGCATGGTTCCGAGCGACGAAGAGATGTTAGAGCCCACCTTGCCGGCGAGAATGAGCGACACGATGGTGGGGGCAAATTCAAGGAGGATGCCCTCGCGTACCGCGATTCCGATGTACATGTCAGGAATAAAGGGGTCGTCGAGGTTGATGGCCGTTTGAATCGTGAGGACCGCGCCCATGAAGAGCGAAATGAACACGACCAGGGGAATGCTGCTCATTCCGAGAAGGTCGACCTCTCTAAAAAACGATTTGAAGTACTCGCGCCACGATTCGGGGCGGCGCAGTACGGCTCCGAGAAAGAGGAAGTAGGACCCAAGTCCTTGCAGAAATCCACTGAGCATCGTGTTCAAAGGTACGCTACCTTAGGGGCATGAAGCGACGTATTTGGATCTTGATGCTCGTAGTGTTGGGCGCCACGGCTGTGGTGTCGTGCGGCGCAGGCCGCGACTGCGACTGCCCGAGCTTTCGCAACTAATCCTGAGCCCCCTCATGGATGCCCATGACCGTAACTGGCGACGCCTTGCGGGGCGGATTCCTTCTGCCGCTGAGGCCGAAGCGGCGCGCATTGTACGGGCGTTTCGGGGCGACATTGTGCTGACGCCTCCGCGTGCCAGCAAGTGGGGTTCGTACCGTTGGCGGTCTGACCTCGGAGCCAAAATTTTTCTGAACCGCGACCTGCAGCCCGAGGCGATGCTGATCACGCTCCTGCACGAGCTGGCGCACGCCCAAGTGCGGGCGTGGGACGGCCTGGGCTGCGCGCCCCACGGTGCGGAATGGCAGAAGCGCTACCGCGAACTGCTCACGCCGTTCATTGCGCTTCCTGACGTATTTAGCCCAGCTGTGGCCCGGGCGCTCCAACGTCAGCTCCACAAGCCCAAAGCATCCTGCGGGGCCGCACCCGACCTGCTTCGCGCGCTTCGAACGGACTCTGACCAGCTGCGTGTGGAGCAGCTACCGCAGGGAGCCTGGTTCCGCCTTGGCAACGGAATGGAATTTCGCAAAGGACCCAAGCGACGGACCCGCTTTGCCTGTACCGAGAAAAAAACCGGCCGTACCTTTGCCGTGCACCCGCTGGCCGAAGCGGTGCGCACCGACGAATGAGTTCAGCCCTCGCCAACCCCCACTTTGAAATCGCCTTGCTGGGCGGCGGACAGCTCGGCAAAATGTTCCTCGCCGAAGCACTTCGCATGGACGTGGGCGTGCGCGCCCTTGACCCCGATGCCGAAGCGCCCTGCCGATGGGGCGTGCGCCGGTTTGAGGTCGGCGACTTCAAGGACTACCAGACCGTACTGGATTTTGCCCGCGGAGCCCAATCTGCGGTCATCGAAATCGAAACCGTCAACGTCGACGCCCTCGCCCAGCTCGAGGCTGAAGGCGTACGCTGCTTTCCGCCGTCCTCTGCCCTGCGCATTATTCAACACAAGGGCGCACAAAAAGACTTTTGGGCCGCACACGGCCTACCTACTTCAGACTACGAGCGATTTGAAAGCGCCGCTGCGCTCAAGGCTGCCGTGGCCGAGGGCCGCTGGAGCCTGCCCTTTGTCTGGAAGGTTGCCCAAGGCGGATACGACGGCTTTGGAGTGAGCGTGCTTCGCCACCCCGAAGACCTCGAGGCGCTGCCCGACCAACCCTGTGTGGCCGAGGCCCTTGTGGGAATCGCCGAAGAAATCGGTGTAATCGTAGCCCGCCACCCCGACGGAAGCACGGCCGTGTTCCCGCCGGTCGCCATGGAATTTCACCCCGTGGCCAACCAGGTAGAATTTGTGGTCTGCCCCGCTCCTTTGCCCGCCGAGGCCCTCGCTGAGGCCGAGCAGCTCGCCCTTCGCGTCGCCACTTCACTCGGAATCTTTGGCCTCCTCGCCGTCGAACTCTTTTACACCCGCGACGGGCAGTGGCTCGTGAACGAGGTGGCCCCCCGCCCCCACAATTCAGGCCACCTGAGCATTGAGGGCTGCGAAACCTCGCAGTTCGAGCAGTTGCTTCGCTGCGCCACTGGGCTTCCCTTGGGGTCCACGGCGCTGCGCCAGCCCACGGTTATGGCCAATGTGGTCGGAGCCGAAGGCCACCGCGGCCCCGTCGCCTACGAGGGATTGGACCGCGCCTTGGCAGTGCCCGGTTGCCACCTGCACCTCTACGGAAAAACGCAAACCCGCCCCTTTCGCAAACTCGGCCACTGGACGGCAGTCGGCCACAGTGTCGACGAAGCGCGCAGCCGCGCCGCCGCCGCCCGCGACGCCCTAACTGCCGTGTCGGCGCAACCTCAAAAGCTATGAGCACGAACACCCCCCAAGTAGGTATCATCATGGGAAGCCAGAGCGACCTCCCCGTGATGCAGGGCGCCGCAGACCTGCTCAAAGAGCTCGGAATCAGCTACGAAATCACGGTCGTTTCGGCCCACCGCACCCCCGTGCGCATGCTTGAATACGCCCAGCAGGCCGCCGACCGCGGAATCCAAGTCATCATCGCCGGAGCGGGCGGAGCCGCCCACCTACCCGGAATGGTCGCGAGCGCCACGCCGCTTCCCGTCATCGGAGTTCCGGTGAAAAGTAGCAATTCAATTGACGGTTGGGATTCGGTTCTCAGCATTCTTCAAATGCCCAAAGGCGTTCCGGTGGCCACCGTGGCCCTCAACGGCGGAGCCAACGCCGGAATCCTCGCCGCCCAAATCCTCGGGGCCTCGGACCTCGCGGTCCGCGCCCGGATTTCAGCCTACAAAGAATCGCTGCGCCTCGCGGTCGAGGACATGGCGAAGTCGGTACAAAATTTGTAAATTCAACTCATGGATCAATCAAACCCCGACAATTGGGACTGGGACGCGATTGAAGAAGCGGCACAGATGGGCCGTGAGAGTCCGTTGAGTTCCGCCCCAAACGTGAAGCAGATGCTTCACCAAATTCTTGAGGCCGCGAAGCATTAAATTTCGCAGCAAAGCCAATCAAGATCTCTTAGACATTTTTCAGTATTCGCTTGAAGCGTTTGGTGAAGCTCAAGCGAAGAAGTACGCTTCAGATGTCCTTAACCAAATCAACATTCTCGGGATATTCCCGATGATTGGGATCCGATCCAAGAAATCTTCAATTCGGATTCTCGCAGTACATCAACATGTGGTAGTGTACGAAGTATACTCGGCACACCTTACTGTACTGCGGATTCTTTCCGCAAAAACCATAAGATCTAAGCTATAAAGCCTTCAACCGCGCCATCACCACATCTTTTTTGCGGTTCGCGACCGGAACGTTGGAATCGTCTTCGAGAATAAGGTATCCGCCGTCGCTCGGCACGTAGCGCTTGACCACGTCCATGTTGACAAGGTGGGATTTGTGCACGCGCTCAAAGTCGTAGGGCGACAGAATCGACTCGTAGTCCTTGAGGGTGCGCGACGCCAGAAGCTTCTTGCCTCCGCGCATGAAAAACTGCGTGTAGTTCGAGGTCGACTCGCAGCGAAGAATTTCGGTGATGCGCACGATGTGCATGCCCTCGGTGCTTGAGATGACGAGCTTTTTGTCTCCGCGATCGCGAAGGTTGTCGACAAGGGCGCCGAGCTGGGCCGAGGGCAGGGCCGCCGTGGCTTTCTTGACGGCGCGTGCGAGTTCCTCGGGGTCGATGGGCTTGAGCAGGTAGTCTACGGCGCTTGCCTTGAAGGCGCGCAGCGCGTAGCTGTCGTGTGCTGTGACGACGATGACGGCTCCAGACCACTCCGGATCGTCGGTCGAAAGCCGCTCGAGGAGGTCAAAACCGAGTTCGCCGGTGAGGTGCACGTCGAGAAAGAGAAGGTCGGGCTTGTGGCCGAGCAGCAACTCCCAGGCCTCGTGGACCGTGGATGCCTCGAGCACTTCGCGCACTTGGGGGCAGAACAAATCCAGTTTGCCGCGCAGCGCCTTGCGGCTGGGGGCTTCGTCGTCGAGTAAAAGGGCCTTCATCAATGCGAACTTAACCTATGCACCCCAGACTTCGTCCTTCGGGAGCGCAAGCACGACGCGCGTTCCCTCATTGAGGT
>JBDLUG010000076.1:0-7803 GCA_039805405.1 Bacteroidota bacterium | reverse complement strand
CCTGAGAAGTAGGCGGTTCCGCAGTCGTCCACCTGCAGGGCTGTCGGCGAAATGCGCCGGTTGAGCTGGCCGTTGCCGATGTACTGCGTGCGGTAAATGCTGTCGCCCTCGGCCTTGATCCAGGTCAGGATTTGGGTCGAGTTGGGATTTTGCCACAGTCCGGGCGTGGGCGCGAGCGGTCCGACGTAGGGCCCCGAACCCTGGCACAACGTCCCCAGACCCAACGAGAGCAGCACCGCGCTCGAATCACCCACCGCCGCATACGCCCCGACGGGGTTCTGAGCGGCCAAAAATCCATACGAAGTGCAGTACTGCGGCTCGAGGTAGGTCTGCCCGAGGATTTGGCCGTTCACGGGATCCACAAGCGCGTAGTAGGCCTCAGCCTGGCCGCTGGGCACCGTGGTTAGACCTGGACCCGAAAGGTTGCCCATACCCGAAGTCCAGCCGAGCACCGCGAGGCGGTCACCCGCAGGACCTGGGGTGGGAATCAGCGAGGTCAGTCCGTCCAAGCCGGGACCACCGACATAGGTTGCCCAGCGCAGCGTGTCAAGGTCGGGGCTAAAGTGTGCGAGGAGTCCGTCGGTGGTTCCGCCCCGAGACGTATCCAAGGGCCAGGTGGCCAAACCGCGGGAACGAGTGGCGGTGGCGATCCAGATTCCGCCCGCATCCACCCACACGTCACCGCGCGCCTCGTCGCCGTAGTGCGGCGTACTCACATCCTGCAGCCCGTCGTACCCGAACCGCCCGTAGTAGGTCGAGGCCTGAAGCGCCGACCCCGTGGGATTGAGCCGAACCAGCACCACGTCGGTGGGCGACTGAAAGACGACTCCGCCTCCGCCGAGCGAACCGCCACCGGGCTGGGACGCCAGCGAAGTGTCGTAGGCCGCAGCGGTCGTCGGAAAATTCAGCGAATTGCTCACCCCCATCAGCACAAGGTCTCCGTTGGGCGCCACGCGCAGTGAGTGCGGCTGCTCCTGAGCGCTTCCGCCGAGGTAGCTGGCCGAAACGATTCCGGTGCCCGTCGAATTAAAGAGCATAAGGGCGATGTCGACTCCTCCCCCGCCAAAGTTGGCCTGAATGCCGTTTGAGGTCGGATACTGTGCCCCGAAGGCCACCCCGCCCAGCCACGTGCGCCCCTGAAGGTCGTAGGTTGCCGTGTACCCGAAGTTGTCGCTAAGTGAACCGCTGAAGCTGCTAAACACGTACGTCGGATCGATGCGCTGGGCACCTGGCGCGTGCAGGGTCCAGCCCTCAGGGGTTTGCTGCCACTGCACCTTCACTTCGCGGTCTTGGGCGTCAAAGGCCTTGGCCGCCTCCATGCGCGCGGAACCCGCCGCCGTCTCAAGTTCAAGCACCGTGGGAGTTCGGGGAATGCGGCGGGCCTCTGCCCCGTCAAACCCGATGCGCAGCACGCTCAAGTCGTTGCCGTGCCACCACGTTTTGAGGCGACCCGACTCAATGCGAAGCTCGAGGTCCACCCCCGGGTACACGTTGCGAACCCATGCCTGCGAAGCGCCGCAAACCGTCACCTCGGCGCCCCGCCCAAGCATGTAGGTAATGGGATGGCTGTTGGGGTCGAGATCTAAGGTTCCGCCCTGAGCACCGACGTAGTACTCGGTCCACACCGCCACGCTGTCGGATTCGCCCTCGAGCCGGGCCGCAAACCGAAGTCCGTCGGGCAGCACCCAAACCCGCGCCGCGTCGAGGTTGGCCATCGCAAGCACGGTGCGGGGCCACTGCCCCTCGTTCGGAACAATGAGCGGTTCGGGCTTGAACAGCACCTGCCCCGTGAGCGGACCAACGGTCGCCACGCAAAGCGCGAGAAGGTGCAGAAGTCGGCGCATCCCCCCGAAGGTACGAAAGCGCCCCGTGCGGGCTTAAAGCGCGTCGTCGTTGAAATCTCCGGAGGCCTGACCGTCAGACATCAGGTAGGCTTTGAGAAAAGCATCGAGTTCGCCGTCGAGCACACGGTCGGGATCGCTGGTCTCGACCCCGGTACGCACGTCCTTGACGAGTTTGTAGGGATGCAGAACGTAGTTGCGGATCTGCGAACCCCACTCAATTTTCTTTTTGCCGGCCTCGATTTCGCTGCGCTTGGCGTTGCGTTCCTCGATCACCTGCTCGTAGAGGCGCGACTTCAGGAGCTGAATGGCCTTCTCTTTGTTCTGAAGCTGCGAGCGGGTTTCAGTGTTCTCGATGACAATGCCCGAGGGCTTGTGGCGCAGTCGAACGCCCGTCTCAACCTTGTTGACGTTCTGCCCGCCGGCTCCGCTGGATCGAAAGGTATCCCAATCGATGTCTGCCATGTTCACCTGAATATCGATGGTGTCGTCGACCAAGGGGTAGACGTACACGCTGACAAAGGACGTGTGGCGGCGCGCGTTCGAATCAAACGGACTAATGCGAACCAAGCGGTGAACCCCGTTCTCGCCTTTGAGGTAGCCAAATACAAATTCTCCCTCGATCTCGAGGGTCACGGTCTTAACCCCGGCAACTTCGCCCTCTTGAAAGCTGAGCTCGCGCACCTTGTGGCCGTTTCGTTCGGCCCAGCGCAGGTACATGCGCATCAGCATTCCGGCCCAGTCGCAGGATTCGGTTCCGCCCGCGCCCGCCGTCACCTGGAGCACCGCGCTCATTTTATCTTCTTCGCCGCTGAGCATGTTGCGGAACTCCATCGTGCTGAGCTGCTCCTCGAGCTGGGCTACGGCCGTATCGACGTCGGATTCCTCGATGATGCCCTCGCGGTAAAACTCAACCGAGGCCTCTACCTCGCCCATTTGGGCCTGCACCGCCTCGTATCCTTGAATCCAGTACTTGAGTTCGCGAATCTTGCGCATGGTTTGTTCGGCCTTTTTGGGGTCGTCCCAAAAGCTCGGATTGCCCGTTTTTTCTTCTTCGTTCGCGGCAGTGATGCGCTTCTCTTCGAGGCGCAAGTAGCCTTTCAGGTCGACAATGCGCTGTTGGTATTCCTTAATTTTTTCGGGCGAAATCATGGCTGCAAAAGTACGCCACCCCCTACCTTCGAACCTATGAAACCTTTGATTGCTGATTTTCGCTCCGATACCGTAACGCGCCCCACTGAGGGCATGCTCCGAGCCATGGCTGCGGCGCCCGTGGGCGACGACGTGCTGGGCGACGACCCTACGGTACAGCGTCTCGAATCCGTGCTCGCCGAACGCTTTGGCATGGAGGCCGGCTTGTTTTGTCCGTCCGGAACCATGACCAACCAAATCGCCGTAAACGTGCACACACGCCCCGGGGACGAGCTCATTTGCAGCAAGCTGGCGCACGTGTACAACTACGAGGGCGGCGGACTCGCCTTCAACAGCGGCGTTCAGGTTCGCGTCGGTGGCGATAACTACGGGCGCTTGAGTGCGGCCGACGCCGAAGCCTTGCTGCAGCCCATGGACAACGTGCACGCGGCCCCTACCCGCTTGGTGGTGGCCGAAAACACGTCCAACAAAGGCGGCGGAACCACGCTTGGCCTTGAGTCGCTTCGCGAGCTCGGATCCTTTGCCCGCACCCACGGACTGGGCTACCACCTCGACGGAGCCCGCCTCTTCAACGCCCTCGTCGCCGACCGCGAACACCCCGAGGACTACGGACGCCTCTTTGATTCCATTTCAATTTGCCTCTCCAAGGGCCTTGGCGCACCGGTCGGATCCGTTCTGCTGGGCTCATCAGACTTCATCCTCGAAGGACGCCGAATTCGCAAGCGATTCGGGGGCGGAATGCGGCAAGCCGGATACCTCGCCGCCGCAGGGCTCTACGCACTGGAACACCACGTCGAACGCCTCGCCGAAGACCACGCCCGCGCCGCATCATTAGCAAACTTCATGGCTCAGTTGCCCTACGTGAGCGAAATCAAGCCCGCAACGACCAACATGCTACTCTTTCGCCTTCAGGACGGGATGGATGGAGGTAAACTCCTTAGCCACCTGAGCGGACTGGGCGTACAACTCATCGCTATGGACCGTCACTGGCTCAGGGCCGTGATGCACTATGATGTGGGCGACTCAGAAGTACAGCGCCTCACCGAAGGGCTGGCATCCTGGGCAAACTAGCCCCCTTTGAGCGCCTCAAGAGCGCTTGACCGATCGTAGCCACGTCGGTAGGCCCAAGCCAAAAACTCTTGGTCGTCAGGGTACTTCTCGCGCTGGCGCAAGAGGTACTCGCGCACTTCGACCTCGTCGAGCTCACTTAGGCCTAAGCTGATGCACGCGCCCGAAACCCGCTTGGCGTGCAGGCCTTGGGCAATCTTGTGCGGACCCCAGCCCTTGATGCGAAACTTACCCCGAGCAAAGGCCCGCGCGAAGCGCTCTTCGTTCAAGTAGCCGTTGGCCATTAGGTCTGCCACGAGTTCAGCCTGTGCCTCGGGCAGTACCCCCATCGACCGAAGCCGCTCTTCGACCTCGCTCTGGCAGCGCTCCTGATACGCACAGTAGCGTTGAATTGCTTCCTGAGCAGCCTCAAGCGTGTAGGTTTTGGAACGAGTAAATGCCATACTGCGAAGAAACAAAAAAGGCGGCCGTTGCGGGCCGCCTTACACGATTATAAACGCTTGAATTAACCGATTTTTTTACCCTCGGCGTCCGCAAAGCGGTACTCTAGCATCTTGAAGGCATCACGTGACACGACCTTAAGCTTGTGTCCCGCAAGGCGCGACCACTTAAACTCGAGCGTCTGCCAAAACCAACCTTGCTTGAGGTAGGACGCCAAGAACGGATGCACGTGGAGAAAGATCGTATCCGACTTTCCCTTCTGCTTGCGGCTTGCCGTCAGTTGCTCAAACTTGTGCTGGAGCGCGTCAATCAAGGTGATTGGCGCATCGATCAACGCGTCTGGATTCTCTTCTTTCGTTTCAATCGCTTGGGCCGGACGAACGCGCTGACGCGTGATCTCCACGAGGCCAAACTTGGACGGAGGTAGAATCTTGTGGCGTGCACGGTCCGAAGCCATCAGATCCTTCATTTTTTCGTACAGCTCACGGCGGTGTTCGCCTTTGGCCATATCAATGAAGTCGACGCAAATGATTCCGCCCATATCGCGCAGGCGAAGCTGGCGCGCAATCTCTTCAGCTGCCATGAGGTTTACCGCAAGGGCATGATCCTCTTGACTCTCGCCTTTGCCCGAACGGTTGCCCGAGTTGACGTCGATAACGTGCATGGCTTCAGTGTGCTCGACGACCAGGTAGGTGCCCTTGCCCATGTTCACCGTGCGGCCGAATGCGCTCTTCAATTGGCGGTCCACACCGTAGTGCTGAAAGACCGGAATCGCCGAGGTGTGCAACTTGACAATGTTCGCGCGCTCTGGAGCAATCGCTTCTACATAGCCCTTGATGTCGTCGTAGAGTGCCTCATGGTCGACCACGATTTGGTCAAAGCTGTCGTTGAACACATCGCGCAGGTAGGCCGAGGCCCGGTCCATTTCGCGAAGCACGCACTTCTTGGGCTTTGCGCCCCGAACGTTGCGGTACAGTGTCTTCCAACGGCTCACCAAATCATTGAGGTCGGCCTCAATGTCTTCTTGCGTAACTCCCTCGGCTACGGTGCGTACGATGACGCCAAAGCCTTTGGGGAGTATGCTCTGCACAAGTTTGCGCAGGCGTTCGCGTTCCTTGCGGTCGCGGATCTTTTGAGAGACCGAAATGCGACCGTTGAACGGCACGAGTACAATAAATCGACCCGCAATAGAAATATCAGAAGTAACCCTTGGACCTTTGGTCGAAATAGGTTCCTTCGTGATCTGAACCAGCACCTCATCGCCCGGCTTAATCAAGGCCTCCATGGCTCCGTCCTTCTCGATTTCGGGAAGGATTTCGACCTCAGATAAATCTGAAGTGTACTTGCTCTGGCGAACCTTTTTAAGGTAGTTCTGCCAGGTCGGAATCTGGGGACCGAGGTCGTGGTAGTGTAGGAAGGAATCCTTCTCGTACCCTACATCGACAAAAGCCGCATTAAGGGAAGGCGCAAGCTTGCGCACAACCCCGAGGTACACGTCTCCTACTGAAAACTGCTGTTGCTCGTTTTCAGAGACGAGTTCGGTCAAACGACCGTCTTGAAGTAAGGCGATGATAGCGTCCGATTCGCTGGCTTGAATAATCAGCTCGGTACGCATGTTTAGCCCTTATTTCTTTTTGTGGCGATTCTTACGAAGGCGCTTTTTACGTTTGTGAGTGGCCATCTTATGGCGCTTGCGTTTCTTACCGCTTGGCATAGCTAAATCGTTTAATGTGTTAGTGATGTGGATCCGGCGGGTGCCTCAGCATCCCCCTCGTTCCAGAGATCGCGTAGCTGCGTTAGTCCGCTGACGTCGGATTGGCTGTGCTCTGCGGTGTACGTTTCTATGAAGGCAAGCGCTTCAGGTCCACGACCTAGGTCGTGGAGCGTTTCAGCGTACCGAGTGGCGACTTCTACATCGCTGGGATAGTACTCTAGCAGGGCTTGGTAGCGTTCCAACGCGCGGTCTAGCTGGCCAGACATGCGCGAGAATTCACCGAGGTAGAACAAGCCATCTCGGTGTTTGGGATCCTCTTCAACCACCTCACGAAGTAGAGTGATTGCCTCCATGGGATTGCCCGTGCCCTCTTGAATGAGGCGTACTGCCTCGCGTACCTTTTCGTCGAGCGGACTCGACGCCACCTCAGCGGGAGCGTCAGCGTTCGAACTCGGCGAAGTGGGCAACAGCAAGAAGAGCCCTGCCGCAAGGACAAGGACACCGACTGCTATCCACAAGGTTCGCATTGAAAAAGAGAACTGAAGGTTCGCCGTAATTACTTAACGGCTACGTTCTTTTTGACCGACTCCGCGAAGGTCTTCGCAGGCTTGAATGACGGAATAAAGTGCGCGGGAATCACCAATGTGGTGTTCTTTGAAATGTTGCGACCAGTCTTCTGTGCGCGCTTTTTCAGCACGAAGCTTCCAAAACCACGGAGGTAGACGTTGTCACCTGATTCCATTCCACCTTTTACTTCACGCATGAATCCTTCTACAACTGCGAGGATGTCTGCTTTTTCCATACCGGTACGGTCGGCGATGCGGGCTACGATGTCTGCTTTGGTCATGATTTGACGAGATAAAACGTTTAATAATGAGCCCTATGTGGGGCTATTTTAGCGGGCGCAAAGATAGTCCGAATTGAAGCACACACCAACAGAAATCCCCGCAATTGCCGAAAATATCATGCGGTGGTACGACCAGTCGGGCCGGCACCTACCGTGGCGGAACCTCCGCAATCCGTATGCCATTTGGCTCAGCGAAGTGATTTTACAGCAAACTCGTGTAGACCAAGGACTTAAGTTCTGGGAGCGCTTTCTTCAGGAACTGCCCACCGTGGAGGACCTCGCATCGGCCCCCGAGTCCAAAATCAAAGGCTTATGGAGCGGCTTGGGATACTACCGTCGGGCAGACTTGCTGCACCGCGGGGCGAAGCAAATTGCGCAAACGGGTTGGCCACGAGGATCAAAGGCGTGGCTCGAAGTTCCAGGGATTGGCCCCTACACCGCGGCGGCACTTGCGTCGATTGTGGATGGCGAAGTGGTTCCGGCGCTTGACGGAAACGCCTACCGCGTATACAGCCGCTTGACGGACTGGAGCGAGCCGATTGAGTCCAGCCGAAGTAAGGCGTTCATCCATTTGTTTGCCCTTGACCACATGCATCCGAATCGCCCGGGGGACTTCAATCAAGCAGTAATGGACTTGGCTCAGGCGCACTGCACGCCCAAAAAGCCAAAGTGCAGCGAGTGCCCCGTTCACGAACTGTGTGCCGCGCGCAGCGTAGGCTCCGCCGAGCTTCGTCCGGTTA
>JBDLUG010000075.1:0-7820 GCA_039805405.1 Bacteroidota bacterium | reverse complement strand
GTCGGGGTCTTTGGTGTCGAGCTCAAGGTCAAACACGTCGATGTCCGCAAAAATTTTGAACAAAACGCCCTTGCCCTCCATCACAGGCTTAGAGGCCAGCGGGCCGATGTCGCCGAGGCCAAGTACGGCGGTTCCGTTGCTGATGACCGCAACGAGGTTGCCCTTGGCGGTGTACCGGTAGGCGTCTTCGGGGTTGGCTGCGATCTCGAGGCAGGGCTCGGCCACGCCAGGCGAGTAGGCTATGCTCAGGTCGCGCTGCGAATTCGAGGGCTTGGTCGGAACCACTTCCACTTTACCCGGACGGTGCCCTTCATGGTATTCTAGGATGTCTCTCTTGCGAATCGGCGTCTTTTTCATAACTGCAAAGGTCAGGCGAAATTTAACATTCGAGGTCGAATTGCCGACTTAACTTTGGCGTAACAAACGGAATCACCCATTTAATCCGCATTTAACGTGTACACTGGACTGCTCCACAGCCACCGAAGCCTCGCTTACCTCTTTTTGCTCTCGGCCCTCGCGACCGTCGTGCTCGCCCTGGTCAACCGACTTCAAAACAAACCGACGAGCAAAGCACTCAACGGACTCACCATCGCCACCTTGGCGCTGGGGCACCTGCAGCTGCTCTTTGGCCTTGGACTCTACTTTGTGGGCCCGTGGTTCGGACTGCTTACCGAGAATGCCGGCGAAGTCATGCGCACCGCCGAGCTTCGCTACTTTGCGGTCGAGCACATCAGCATCAATGTGGTCGGAATCGTGCTCGTCACCGTGGGCCGCTCGCGCTTCAAAAAACTCGAAGCAGACCGCCGCAAGCAGCAAGCCGTCATCGCCTATGTCGGATTGGGACTTTTGCTCATCGCAAGCCGTGTTCCCTGGGACCGATTGTTCTAACTTAGCTGTATGATAGATCGGCGACCCCGCCAAGGCCCTGAGCGCTGCGTGCTCGTCGGGGCCGTAACTCGCCTCCAAGACGAAACCAAGGCCAACGAATACCTCGACGAGCTCCGCTTTTTGGCCGAAACCGCCGGAGCCGAAACCGTCGCCGTATTCTCTCAAAAGCTCGACAAGCCCGACCCGAAACTGTTTCTGGGTTCCGGAAAAATGGACGAAATCAAGGCCTACCTTGACGCCGAAGAGGTTGACCTCGTAATTTTTGACGACGAACTGAGTCCGTCGCAGCTCAAAAACATTGAGCGCCTGTTTGAGTGCAAGGTGATGGACCGCACCAACCTCATACTCGACATTTTTGCGTCGAGAGCCCAAACTTCGTACGCCCGAACCCAAGTCGAACTCGCGCAGTACGAGTACCTTTTGCCCCGACTGACGCGAATGTGGACCCACCTCGAGCGCCAAAAGGGCGGAATCGGCATGCGCGGCCCCGGCGAAACCCAAATCGAGACCGACCGCCGCATCATCAAGCAAAAGATTGCGCACCTCAAAGAGAAACTGACGGTCATCGACCGCCAAATGGCCACCCAGCGGGGCAACCGCGGAGCCCTCGTGCGCATGGCCCTAATCGGCTACACCAACGTGGGCAAATCGACCCTGATGAACGCCCTGAGCAAGAGCGAGGTCCTGGCCGAAAACAAACTTTTTGCGACCCTCGACACCACGGTGCGCAAGGTGGTGGTGGGCAACCTTCCGTTTCTGCTGACCGACACCGTCGGCTTCATCCGCAAGCTGCCGACCCAGCTCGTCGAGTCGTTTAAGTCGACCCTCGACGAGGTGCGCGAGGCCGACATCCTTCTGCACGTCGTCGACGTCGCCCACCCCAACTACGAGGACCACATGGAGTCCGTTGCCGCAATCCTTCAGGAGCTTGGCTGCCAGGACACTCCCCAGATCGTCGTGTTCAACAAGATTGACGCCTGGACGGCTCCGACTGACGACGAGGGCCGCCCCGCCGGAACCCTTGACGAGCTCAAGTCCGCCTGGGCCCGCCGCACCAACGGCCAGTGCGTGTTCATCAGCGCCCTGCACAAAGACCAGTTTGACGCCTTGCGCGAGATGATCTACCGCAACGCGTCGACGATTCACGCGGTGCGCTTTCCGTTTGATACGTTTTTGTACTGATTTCGGCGCGGAACGCTTCGCGCTACCTTTGCACCATGCAGCCGCGCAGCCTTGACTTTGCCCCAGAACACCCCCTGTTCCATTCTCGCCCCGTCGAGCATCCCACCGAGGTTCCCTTTGCCCTAGTTGCAGATGCCGAAGGCATCATCGAGGAGCACCCCCTGCTGCGATGCATGGGGCGCACGGGCAACGACGTCGTGCCGCTCCGCCCCGAAGACTTTATTCCACTGCCCGAGGGTTCCGAATTTTTTGCCTTGCCCGGCCGCAAGCCCTTGGGTTGGAACCCTGAAACCCAGCAGTCCGAGCTGATGGACGGCGACGCCGTGGCCGCATTCGTGAGCCCCGCGCACACCCAAACCTACCTGGCGGCCTACGAAAAAAACGGACCGGCTCCGATCCTACCCCTCTATGCCTACACGGCCCTGGGTTGGTTCGACGGGCGATTCTGGACCACGGCGGTGCGCGTCGACCCCGACCTGCGCCAGGACGTGAGCCAGTTCCACGCCCCCATGATCGAGGGCGCGGTGAACCGCATGAAAAAGCGCTTCCCCGAAAACCGCCTCGTGGAACACCTGTCGACCCAATGCGCCGGAAGCTACCAGTGCCGCGCCGCCCAAAACTTCTTTTTGGAGCGCTGGGAACTGCCCATTCCCTCGTCGCCCGCCTGCAACGCAACCTGCCTCGGCTGTATTTCGCTTCAAGAGGACGAGGACGTGTCGAGCGCCCACTTTCGCCTCAAGTTCATCCCTGACCCTCAGGAGATTGCCGACATTGCGCTGCACCACCTCGAGCAGGCCCCCTACCCCGTCATGTCGTTTGGGCAAGGCTGCGAGGGCGAACCCCTGCTGGTGGCCGACACCCTGGCCGAGGCGATGCGCCGCGTACGCGCTGTGACCGACCGCGGAATTTTTAACATCAACACCAACGGATCGCGCCCCGACGACGTCGCCAAGCTCTGCGAGGCCGGACTGCGCAGCATCCGCGTGAGCATGAATTCCGCCCAAAAGGACTGGTATACCGGCTACTACCTGCCGCGGAACTACGAATTCGAGGCCCTCGCCCAGAGCCTGAAGGTCGTACGCCAGCACGGCGGATGGGCGAGCATCAACTACTTTGTGTTCCCCGGCTGCACCGACACTCCGGCCGAGTGGGACGCGCTCCAACGCCTCATCGAGGATACCGACCTGAGTATGATTCAGTGGCGAAACTTCAACATCGACCCCGACTGGTACTTCAAAAAGCTGCGCAAGCAGCCCGACGGCAATCCGTTTGGCGTCCTCGAACTGATGCACCGCGTGCGCGAAACCTACCCGCACATCGCCTACGGATACTTCAATCCGGCCGCCGAAACCCAGGCCTACTACAACGCCAAGCGCGCATGAGCCTCCGCATCGACGTGGCCGTCGCGCCCTGGACCGACTACGAGCTGATCGACAGCGGAAACTTCGCCAAGCTCGAGCGCTTTGGCCGCCAAACGCTGTGGCGCCCCGAGCCCCAGGCCGTGTGGACGCCCTCGATGGCCCCCGCCGAATGGTCAAAGCGGGCCGACGCCCACTTCAGCCGGTCCAAGCAAAACCCCGAGTCGGGCGACTGGTCGCTCAAGCCCGGAACCGTCGCTCAATGGCCCCTGACCTACGACCTGCGCGGAACCCAGCTGCATTTTGACCTGGAGCGCACGGCCTTTAAGCACCTCGGAATCTTCCCAGAGCAGGCGACCAACTGGGAATGGATTTTTGACCAAGTGGCCGTCACCGGCGCCGACACCAAGGTTCTTAACCTCTTTGCCTACACCGGCGGAGCCAGCCTGGCCGCCCGCGCCGCCGGCGCCGACACTACGCACGTGGACTCCGTCCGCAAGGTGGTCGACTGGGGCCGCCGCAACATGGACGCCAGCGGCCTCGACGGCATTCGCTGGGTGGTCGAAGACGCCGCCGCCTTTGTGCGCCGCGAAGTCAAGCGCGGCAAGACCTACCAGGGCATTTTGCTGGACCCTCCGGCCTACGGCCGCGGACCCGCCGGCGAAAAATGGGTGCTCGAAGAACAAATCGACGACCTACTGCGCGACTGCGCGGCCCTGCTTGCGCCGGGCGGATTCCTCGCCCTCAATCTGTACAGCATGGGCCTGAGCGCTGTGGTCGCCCACACGCTCATCAGCCAGCACTTCAAGCGCGAACCCGAACTGCTCGAGCTCGCCGTGGCCGACTCGTTTGGCAAGGTGCTGCCGTTGGGTACGGTGGCGCGGTTGAATGCCGGCGTGTAACCCTTGGATCCACAGCATGGATTCGTGGATTTTGAGGTAGCTTTAAGTCCGTTATGTGCAGCGTAATACTCACTTAAAGAGTAAAGTCATTATATTCGCCTTGCTGCATCAGGAAGATCAAAGCGCCAACAAATGGCACATTGCTTTATGCCTGGATCTGGCGCCGAACGATTAATCTTCTGCAATCAACATTGATGAAACTGATTCAAGAAAGGCTCTTACAGCGTTATGAGCTTGAAATTCTCAAGAACACGTTACGGTACAGCACAAAAAGCTATTCGGGCTCGAAAGAGGTCAATATACCCTTGGATGAAATCGATGTTTCGCGGATGGTTTATTTGAAGACCATCGACCGTAAATCCATGTTTATAACAGGCTTTTTTTCATTATTTCTTCTAATCAGTTTATATCGTTCTATTTCCGATCCCCAAGAAAATTCAGGATCAATTTCCATGATTGTTCCCTTGATCATCGGACTCAGTGTATCCTCGTTTTTTCTTTATGTAAAATCAAAGGATGTTATTCAGTTTCCCTCGACGCAATCAGGAGAAATAGAGTTCTTTCGGGCTCTTCCAACTCACCGCGAGGTCAACGCGTTTGTGTCCAACCTGAAAAACGCCGTTAAAGAATCGATACGCAAGCAGCACGCTGCAATTGACCCCGACATGCCCGTTGCACACCAAATCTCTAAGCTCAACTGGTTGCTCCAAATAGAAGTGATTACCGAAGAAGAGTATACGGAGTTAAAAAATCAACTCGCCACGGGAAAAATAAAGGCCACGAACATTGGATTTAATAAAGATTCGATCGAACGTCAGTCTGAATGAAACTAGTGCAACGTCGGTTCTTGTTTGTCCGCGAACTTGAGATTGTAAACTACCATTTAAAAATTACTCGTAGTGATTTAACGGATAAAATCACCGAGTATTTCCCCCTTTCAGAATTTGACACAAAGCACATTACGTACACCAAAGACAAACCAGGCTTTTTGATCATTTTGTTAACCGTCATTTCCGGTGTGGTCTTCGCCTCTAATTTCTTCGAACTGATAGATCCCACAGAAGGTAAAGTTACCTGGTTCATGGTGCTTGGACCTTTTTTATTATTCAGTGCGATGTCGCTTTTGACGTATTTAGGCTTTGAAAATTTGTTGCTCATCCCCAACCGAATTCATGGTCAAATTGAGCTTTTCCGGAATAGGCCAAGTGATAAAGAAGTAGATGAATTTATTGCCTTAATGGAGCGCCAAATATCAAAATTCGATATTCCCGTCGAAGACTAAGTATTTGTCTACCCTTACGGCGGCTCAAGTTTGCTGGAAATTCGGCTTTAAAGTTCGTCCATAACATTGGCCTCCTCCGGTCCTGAGCCATGCTCCACGGAGGCGAACGTCACACTAATAGTGTGGCAAAGGACTAAAGTCCCCTTTTAAATTAAAAAGCGAAGCTTGGTGCGAAGGCCGTTGCAGGCCGAGCACCAAGCAGAGCTACTGGCAGGTCCAGGTCGTCACCTGCGTCGCCGTCACCCCACCCAAATCAATGGTTTGGGTGAATGGGCCCGTAAGGACGGAATCCACCTCGGTTCCGCAAAGTTCGAGCGGACCAATGGGCACCGTGACCGGCTGCTCGCCCTGAACAGTGGTTACCTGAGATGCTTCGCACTCAAGGCACGTATTCTCGGGCTCACACGCAATTAAGAGTGCGGTAGACGCCAAAGCGAGGGCTGAAAAACGAAGGAACTTCTTCATGACTTGAATGCGTTGAGGCCGGTTACATCCATGCCAGTGATGAGGAGGTGAATGTCGTGCGTACCCTCATAGGTCACGACTGACTCGAGGTTCATCATGTGGCGCATGATGGGGTAGTCGCCGGTGATGCCCATTCCGCCGAGCATTTGGCGGGCTTCGCGGGCAATATCAAGGGCCATGGCCACATTGTTGCGCTTGGCCATCGAAATCATGGCGGTGGTTGCGCGGCCTTCGTTCTTGAGCTGGCCAAGGCGAAGCGTCAGCAGCTGGGCCTTGGTGATCTCGGTGATCATTTCGGCCAACTTCTTTTGCTGCAGCTGGAACCCGCCGATGGGGCGGTCAAACTGGATGCGCTCCTTGCTGTAGCGCAGCGCCGTGTCGTAGCAGTCCATGGCCGCACCGAGTGCGCCCCAGGCAATGCCGTATCGGGCGGAATCCAAGCAACCCATGGGCGCTCCGAGGCCCGATTTGTTGGGCAGTAGGTTCTCTTTGGGGACCTTGACGTTGTCAAACACAAGCTCTCCGGTCGACGATGCGCGCAGCGACCACTTGTTGTGCGTTTCGGGAGTCGTGAATCCCTCCATGCCGCGTTCGACAATCAAGCCGTGAATTCGGCCCTCTTCGTTCTTGGCCCAAACCACAGCTACATCACAAAAAGGACTATTAGAGATCCACATTTTTGCGCCATTGAGCAGGTAGTGGTCACCCATGTCTTTGTAGTTGGTCACCATTCCGCCTGGATTCGAACCGAAGTTGGGCTCTGTAAGGCCGAAACTGCCCAGCCACTCACCATTGGCGAGCTTGGGGAGGTACTTGCGGCGCTGCTCTTCGTTGCCGTAGGCATAAATCGGATACATCACGAGTGAGCTCTGCACCGAGCAGGTCGAGCGGATTCCGCTGTCGCCACGCTCGATTTCCATCATCATCAGACCGTAGGAAATTTGGTCGAGGCCCGCGCCACCGTACTCCACGGGAATGTAGGGTCCAAATGCGCCTACCTCGGCAAGGCCCTTGACCAGGTGCTTGGGGAACTCTGCGCGCTGGGCGTAGTCCTCGATGACCGGTGTCACGTCGCGCTTGACCCACTCGCGGGTCGCTTCACGTACCATTTTGTGCTCCTCGGTAAGGAGCTCGTCCATCAGGTAGTAGTCGGGGTGTTCGTACAAATCCGCACGCATCATCAAGGGGTTTTTGAAGTAGGGTGCTAAGTTACGAAGCAAGAGCGCCCGTCGTGTTTAAGGTCCAAGGATTGCCTGCGGAATGGGAATAATCCACGTTTTGCGAACTACTTCGAGTCACAATGAACGAGAACTTACCTAAAAACATCCGTTTAGTACCGACTAGCCAATACGTATTAACTCAAATTTGAATTTCAAAACTGACATCAAAATGACGTACATTTGGCACATGAACGATGCACGATTAACGCTCCGATTGAGTTCTGAAGCGAAGGCCCGAATTGAACGGGCTGCACGCACATCAGGCTTTTCGAGCGTGAGTGATTTTATCGTTTCATCAACCCTTCGGGCCGCCGACGAAGCCATACTTCGCTCGGAACGCCTCGTGATTTCTGAACGCGCAATGGCAGCCTTGCTAAAGGCGCAAACATCAGAATTACAGGCTCAGACCCCCGAACTGCAAGCTGCTATATCGAAGTACGAGGAATTCGTGCTTCGACATGGGTGAGTTTGTTTCGTTAACTAAAGGGCACCATCGAGATCAGTTCGAAAGCGGAAACGTCGA
>JBDLUG010000074.1:0-8079 GCA_039805405.1 Bacteroidota bacterium | reverse complement strand
GGCCCGCAACATGATCCATGTGTTCGTGCGTCAGAACGACCGCATCAAGGCGGGCATGATCTGTGCGGAGCATTTGCTGCCGAAAATCCGGGCCGCAGTCAATGAGCACTTGAGTCGACGACGTGGCAATGAGGACGGACGATCGAAGGCGTCGGTCTTTGGGGTCGAGTGAGGTGCACACCGAGCATTCGCACCCAATTATGGGAACGCCTTGGCTCGTGCCACTTCCAAAAAATTCGAGCGAAACCGCGGGCATCAGGCCAAATGTACGCTACCTTTGGTGACATGGCTGACATGGTTTTAAGCGCCGCGCAGAAGGCGCTCCGCACCAACCTAAACCCCAATATTTACGGGTCATTTGCAGAAATTGGCGCAGGTCAAGAAACTGTGCGTCACTTTTTTCGGGCTGGCGGTGCTTCTGGCACGATTGCCAAAGCGATGAGCGCCTACGACAAGGAGTTTTCAGACGCCATTTACGGTCAAGAAACTGACGGCAGGTATGTGACTGAGACGCGTTTGCGCAAAATGCTGCACCACGAGTACGGCCTGCTGCACGAGCGCATTGATCGAGATCGCTCTCCCGACAAATGCTTTTTTGCGTTTTCGAACACCGTAGCCACCATCAACTTTGCCAAAACCTTCAAAGGTCATGGATGGTTAGGTATTCGCTACCAAACGCGACCGGACGGCGAAGCCAACGAGGTCATTGTGCACGTTCGTCTTCACGAAGACAATGCTAAGTACCAGCAAGAAACGATTGGCGCCATGGGCGTCAACCTGATTTATGCCGCCTACAACTTTTATGACGAACCCAAGAAGTTCTTGATGAGTTTGTACGACGGCATCGAAAAGTCCGCCATTGAAATTGACCTGATCAACTTTTTAGGCCCTGATTTTGAGCACGTAGACAACCGTTTGATGTCGCTCCAGCTCATTAAGAATGGCTTTACCGATGCGGTCATTTTTGGACCAGAGGGCAAAAACCTGCTCCCCGCAGAGCTGCTCTACAAAAAGAACATTTTGGCCATGCGCGGAAGCTTTCGCCCGGTGACCAAGGTGAACATGGACATGATCAAAAAGGGCTATAAAGAGTTCATCAAGTCCAATAAGGTTGAAAAAGAGAGCACCGTAGTGCTCTTTGAAATCACGCTCAACAACCTCCTCGCCGACGGAAACCTCGACGAGCAAGACTTCTTGGACCGCGCAGACATTTTGTGCAGTATTGGCCAAACCGTGCTTATCTCAAACTACCAGGAGTACTACCGACTGGTGGACTACTTCGCGAGCTTTACCAAAAAGCGCATGGGCCTCATTATGGGCATTCCCTCGCTTCAAGAGATTTTTGAAGAGAAGTACTACGAACACCTTACGGGCGGAATTCTCGAGGCCATGGGCCGACTGTTCGCAAAGAGTTTGGTCATCTACGCCTACCCATTTAGAGGTGAAGGGAGCATTACCACGACAGAAGACATTGTGGTTAATGACCTATTTAAAAATATTTACGACTACCTAAAGCAAGCGCGTAGAGTGCGCGACATTGAGAATTTCGACCCAGAGATTCTCAGTATTTGGAGCCGTGAAGTGCTTCGTAAAATCCGCAACGGCGAATCAGGATGGGAGTCCTGCCTTCCAACCTATGTGGATACCATCATTAAGGAGAAGGGCCTGTTCGGCTACCCAAAGGCGGAATCGCTTCAGTCCTGAGTACGTCCCAAGCCTGATTTATAGCGTTCTAGGCAGCGCTGCCGAGCCAATGCATGGTCTACGATGGGGCTCGGGTACGCTGCTGTTCCGTATTCCGGAACCCATTTCTGGACGTACTCTAGTTTACGGTCGAACTTCTCGAGCTGGGACTGCGGATTGAATATTCGAAAGTACGGAGCAGCATCAGTGCCAGAGCCACTCGCCCACTGCCAACCACCGACGTTGCTCGCTTGGTCGTAGTCCAGAAGTTTTTGGGCAAAATAGGCCTCTCCCCAGCGCCAGTCAAGGAGTAAGTGCTTGGTAAGAAAGCTCGCGACAACCATTCGGACCCGATTGTGCATGTAGCCGGTCGCGTTGAGTTGGCGCATTCCGGCGTCCACCATCGGGTAGCCCGTTCGGCCTTCGCACCACGCGGCAAAGTGATCTTCATTCGATTCCCACTCGATTCGGTCGTAGGCTGGTTTAATGGCCCTTATCGGACTTTCGGGAAAGTGATAGAGGACCATTTGATAGAAATCCCTCCAAATTAACTCGTTGACAAAGGTTTCACTCGCTTCTTGACCGGCCCGAAGGAGTGCGCGCACGCTAATGGTTCCGAATCGAAGATGAAGACCCAGGCGCGTTGTGCCCTGCTCGTCGGACGGAATGTCGCGACGTTGCGCATACTGCACGAGGGTAGCGTGCGACCAAGTCTTTGGCGGCATGGCGATACTGCTTGGCGCAAACCCCATAGACTCGAGTGACGGAACCTGATTTTGCGGTTCGGACTTGAGTAAACCTTGAGCTAGAAGTCCTTCGGACGGGTAGCTCGGAATGCCATTGGCCTCGAGGGCTGCGCGCCAGCGACGGCTGTACGGAGTAAATACGGTATAGGGCGTCCCGTCGGGCTTGACCACTTCAGACTTTTCAAAAATCACATGGTCCTTGGCCCCTTTGAACCAACGGCCGCCTTCTTGGTAGCACGCTGCAATGCGCGCATCGCGCTCACGGGCATAGGGCTCGTAGTCACGGTTGGCAAAGACCCCTTGAATTTCAGGGTGGTCCACAATCCACTGACGGTGAACCTCTTCAGGAATTCCATAGCCGCACCAAAGGTTTGCGCCCAATACCTGAAGTTCGTCACGAAGCCGTTCGACCTCACCGTGAATGAACTGCACGCGTGCATCACTGCGGTCCTCGAGACGGTCGAGAATACTCCGGTCAAAAATGAAGACCGGCTGAACAGGGATTCCGAGCTCAAGGGCGCGAAACAAGCCTGCGTTATCTGAAAGGCGCAGGTCGCGTCGAAACCAAAAAAGCAGCATGTCTTAGCCCTTCATGGCCTGCAAGAACTCGGCGCGGGTCGCGGGATCACGGAACTTTCCACCAAAATGACTGGTAGCAGTTGAGCTGTGTGCATCCTCTACCCCGCGCATTTTGACGCAGAGGTGTTCGGCGTCCACGTACACGGCCACGTCTTCAGTATGCAGTACGCGCTTGAGTTCGGCTGCAATCTGCTCGGTCAGTCGCTCTTGAACCTGCGGGCGCTTGGCAAAGTGCCGCACAATTCGGTTGAGTTTAGAAAGCCCGACCACTTCACCTGACGAAAAGTAGGCCACATGGCAAACTCCCAAAATGGGCACGAAGTGGTGTTCGCAGGTTGAATGCAGGGTGATGTTGCGTTCGAGCACCATCTCGTCGTAGTGGTAGCGGTTCTCGAAGAGGGTAACCTCTGGCTTGTTGAGCGGATTCAGACCCGCAAACTGCTCGAGGACGTACATTTTTGCCACGCGACGCGGGGTATCCTTAAGTGAATCGTCGCTTCGGTCCAATCCAAGGATGTCCATGATTTCGCCAAATTTCTCGGCGATGCGTTCGATTTTCTCAGAGTCCGGCTGAAGAAGATTCTCTTCAATGGTGGGAGTTGCAAGGTGGCGACCGTTGGCGGGCTTGATGCCGTTGTTGGTCGGAGTTCCGTGAAAAGATTTATTGTGCGCCATCGTATTCGACAAAGTTTCGTGGGGTTTCGTACAAGGTGATGTGCAGGTCTAAGTGCACGGGAAGGTGTGGCCGCAGCCACTCCCAAATAGCTACCGCGATGAATTCGGCCGAGGGAACCCGATCAAAGAACTCAGGAACTTCCTCATTGAGGTTGCGGTGGTCAAGGCGAGCTTCTACTTCGCGCTTAATGAGGCTCGAAAGGATTCCGAGGTCGTATACATAACCCGTAACAGGATCTATAGGGCCCGTTAACTTGACGATGAGCTCGTAGTTGTGGCCGTGGTAGCGCGGATTGGAGCAGGGTCCAAACTGCGCTTCATTTTGGGCATCGGTCCAGGATTTTACATAGAGCCGATGTGCCGCATTGAAGTGCGCATGGCGGCTTACGGATGCGCGAAGTGGCTTGGTATTCATTGCGGAAGTTGGCTTTGGTATTCACGAAAAATGATTTGGAACCAGGCCGTGAATTGCTCTGGATGTGCATCCATTTCTCGAGTCAAATCGGACATTGAAATCCAGCGTACCGCTTCTACCTCTTCAGTGTTGAGCGAAACCGTTCCGTCGAAGCGACCGAGGACCACATGGTCAAGCTCGTGCTCTGTCAGGCCATTGTCAAACTCTGCACGATAAATAAAGTGAAAGGCGTCCTTGAGTTCGGTGATCTGTGAGGATTCAATACCAAGCTCTTCATAAAGGCGACGGGTTGCGGCCTCGAGGTTGGACTCCCCTTCTCGCTGGTGGCTGCAGCAGGAGTTCGTCCACAGTAGTGGCGAATGGTACTTGCCGGCCGCACGCTGCTGAAGCAGGGTTTCTCCGCGCTCATTGAACAAAAACACCGAAAATGCGCGGTGAAGCAGTCCGCGCTGGTGCGCCTCGAACTTCTCCATCCGCCCCACCGGCTGGTCAGCCGTGTTGACGAGGATAACTGTTTCCATAGTGGACTATAATAAATTCAATGCATGGCGCACGAATGAGCTGGCAAAGAGGCGGTATTTTTTACGGTTGCTGATGCGAATGCGTGACGAAAAAACTTCTGACGACGGCGTTCGCATAATTTTCTGAAAGAGCGCGTAGTAGTACATGTACGCGATGTAGACACCAAAACGAGATCCCTTGGGTAGCTGAAGAATGCCCTCGTAGCCTTTTCTGAAGTCGCGTTCGATGTCGCGCTCGATTGCCATTTTGGCATCGTCGTCGAACTGGGCTAGGTCAACATTGGGAAAGTACGTGCGGCCAAGCGACTTAAAATCGGCAGCCACATCCCTCAAAAAGTTGATTTTTTGAAACGCTGAACCGAGCTTCATTGCAAATGGTGTGAGTACTTCGTACTGTCCTTGGTCTCCGTTGACAAATACTTTGAGGCACATGAGCCCAACTACTTCTGCGCTGCCCAGAATGTACTGTTCGTATGCGGATTGGTCGTAGGTGCGGTCCTCGAGGTCCATTTCCATGGAGCGCAAGAAGGTGTTGATCAATCCTCGGTCGATCTGGTAGGCGTTGACGACGTACTGAAACGCGTGAAGGACCGGGTTGGTAGAAATTCCTTCGTCGATGGCGCGGTCGGTTTCGGCCCAAAATCGCTCGAGAAGGTCGCGCTGGTTTGTTCCGTGAAACGTGTCCACGATTTCGTCAGCAACCCGAACGAATCCGTACACTGCATAAATGGGGTCGCGCAGAGGCTTGGATAATCCGAGGATTCCGAGCGAAAAAGACGTGGAATACGCCTTGGTGATTCCTTTGCTCGTGCGAAGTGAGGTTTTCGTGTAGAGGTCCATCATACTAAAGGATGTTCTTTGGTGATTTCGCGTGCTACTACTTCTCCTGAAATGATGCACGGAGGCACTCCCGGACCAGGAACTGTAAGTTGCCCAGCGTAGTACAAGTTATTCAGCTTGCCCTTCAGGCTCGGCTTGAGTATGGCGGTTTGGTCAAGAGTATTGGCCAATCCATAGGCGTTGCCGCGGTGTGCATGGTACTCTTTCACGAAGTCACGGTAGGCAAAGCTGCGCTGAATCACGATGTGCTCGCGAATGTCCATACCAATTTGAGCCTTCATTCGTTCAGCGACCATGTCAAGGTAGCGCTGGCGCGTGGCGTCATCGTCCTCAAGACCGGTCGCCATAGGGATCAAGATGACCAATGCATCTTTGCCTTCAGGTGCGGCACTAGCGTCCGTTGCCGAAGCAATACTCAAGTAAAACAAAGGCTTCTCTGGCCAACGCGGGTTGGTGTAGATCGCGTCAGCATGGGTGTCAAAATCCGCATCAAAAAACAGGGTATGGTGCTCTAATCCAGTTAGTTTGATATCCAATCCCAAGTAGTACATGAACGCTGACGGAGCCATTTTGCGCTTCGCCCAATAGTTCGCGGTGTAGCGGCGGAATTCCGGCTTAAGCAATTTTTGCTCGACGTGGGCGTAGTCTGCAGATGCCACCACAATGTCTGCGGTATGAAGGGTTGTGCCCACATAGACGCCTGAAATAGATTTCCCCTCGTAGGCAAATCCGGTCACCTCTTGGTTGAAGTGAAAGCGAACTCCTTGCTCTTGGGCAAGGCGGTAGAATCCTTGGACCACCGAATACATACCTCCGATGGGGTACCATGTGCCCTGAGCGAAGTCTGAATAGTTCATCAAGCTGTAGAGCGCCGGTGTATTGCTCGGGGTCGCCCCCAAAAAGAGTACGGGAAACTCAAGTAGTTGGCGAAGCTTGGGGTGACTTACTACTTTGGCGATGCTACTGCGAATGCTGCGAAGCAGGTCCATGCGCAAGAGTCCGGTTAGAATGCGAACATCGGCAAATTCGAGCACGCTGCGTGAGGGCTTGCGCACCAAGTCGTCAATTCCGACGCGGTATTTGTATTCGGCATCCTTCAAAAACGCACGAAGTCGAACGGCAGAACCCGGCTCAAGTCGATCAAATAAGGCTTCGATTTCGCTCATCTGAGCGGGAATCGGCATTGGGCCGTCTTCAAAGTAAATGCTGTACGACGGGTCCAAGCGGCGCAGTTCGTAGTAGTCGCTGGACGTTTTGCCAAAGTGGCCAAAAAACGTCTCAAAAACGTCGGGCATCCAGTAAAAAGAAGGTCCCAAATCAAATGTGTAGCCCTCGTGGCTCCACTGGCGACCCCGTCCCCCTGGGCCATCATGCATTTCAAGTACTTCAACCTCATAGCCCGCTTGGGCCAAATAGGCAGCACTCGACATTCCCGCAAAGCCGGAACCAATTACAATTGCTTTCTTCTTCATTTAATCGTTGCCGCGGATTCCGCGAAGTTGGTCCATCATTTTTCGTCGTGCTAAGAAGATACGGCTTTTTACCGTTCCCAAAGGAATGCCCATTTGGTCTGCGATCTCTTCATACTTGTATCCGTTAAAGTACATCATGAAGGCGTCCAAATACGTGCGCTCTACATTCTCGATGCGCTCAATGATGTTTGCCATTTCATACGGGCTGTCTGCCTCGTCTTCGCGGTTCGCCATCATGCCCCCAAGGACGTACTGGTTCTCGCTGTCGTCGGCATACGTGTTCTGGTTCTTCTTCTTACGGTAGTTGTTGATGAACGTATTCTTGAGAATGGTGTAGAGCCATCCGCGCAGATTCGTCCCCTCCTGGTACTTTGACTGATTCTTGATGGCCTTGTAAAAGGTTTCTTGAACGAGGTCTTCAGCATCTTCAGAGTGGCGGGTGAGCTTCATCGCTAATCCGCGCAAGAACTGTTCGTGCTGAAAGATTTGGGGGCCAAAGGACTCAGGGGACATGTCGCTTTTGTTTAACAATTACAGCACTAAGTTAAACAAGAAATGTGCCGAACCTGCGTTTTGTTTAAACTTTTAATCAAAAGCATAAACAAGATTGGGCCGAACTAGGCTAAATACCTCAGAACGAAAGCGCTAACTCAGAAGTCAGCTGGTGACCAAGCGTGGCCAAATTAGGGTACGTCACGGTAAGGTGATCCGGAGACTTCCAGTCTGACACTGCCAATCCAGTCACCCAGAGTGGAACTTCGCCCATAAACGAACGCGCATCAGAAACATACTGGTCAATTACCTCGCGAGCGGGCTGTGTCGTCCAGACGCTCACCACCAGCTTAAAGTGGTTTGCTTGCTTGAAGAGTACGGCCAAGTGTTCCAAGGGCAGGGACTGGCCGAGGAAGACCACCGTGGTTCCGCGCGCCTTGAGCAGGTAGTGCACGTAAAGTAGGCCAAGTTCGTGGAGCTCGTCTTGAGGCAAGTACATGAGCACCGCCGGGCTTTTAACCGACATTCTCTGGTCTGCAAGGCGATCCAGTGCCGCGTACATTTTCTGCTTAATAAGGTTGCTCGCGAAGTGCTCGTGAGCGACGCCAATGGCATCAGTCTGCCACATGTAGCCAATTTGGTGAATGAATCCGCCC
>JBDLUG010000073.1:0-8131 GCA_039805405.1 Bacteroidota bacterium | reverse complement strand
TCTTGACGAGGACTTGCTCGCGCTAATGATTGATGCGGCCCGTGGTCACATTGCCACACGTCCCGCGGCGGTCAAGCCCGAAACAGCCATCACGGTGGTCATGACCGCCCCTGGCTACCCCGGTGAATACCCCAAGGGGTTGGCGATCACGGGCGTCGAATTGCCATCAGAGGGCAGTCTTCTCTTTCATTCCGGAACCGCGCTGCGCGACGGTCAACTGGTCACCAACGGCGGACGTGTCCTTGCCATCACGGGATTAGGTGCAAATGCCGAGGAAGCAAAAACGCGAGCATATGCCCGCGTGGATCAAATTCAGTTTGAAGGAAAGCAAGTCCGCCGCGACATCGGGACGATTTACGGCTGGCCCTTGGACGCTAAGAAGTAGTGGGGATTAGCCCTGCTGCTTCTCGTGCTTGCTCATTTCGCGAAGCCAGTACAGGATTCCGCCTGCAATGATTGACCAAAATACCACGTTCGCGGCAGGTCCGATCCAAGGCATCGCCATGAATGTAAGTTCAAACAGGTCGCCGGTAGCTTCAAAAAAGGTGCGCAGGGGCATAGCAATGTACTTTTGAGATGCCCAAAGGTAACCCAGCCTGACCAAATGCCCACACTTCTCTTTCGCAATGCCCACCCCGGAGTCGCATTCGTGCTCGTTTTGGCCGTTGCCGGAATCAGCTTTGGAATCAACACCCTATTAGGTGCCCCGCATACCCTCCTTTTGGCGCTATCTACTGGTATCGGAGCCTGGTTTGTCAACTTCATTCTCGTCTACCGGAGCCGCTACCTCAAGCAAAACTACCTGTTTGGTTGGCTGTGGTTTACTGCAGCAGTTGCGCTGAGCGGAGACCGTCAAGGGATCCAATGGTATACTTTGGGTGGTTCGCTCGCGGCGGCAGCTTGGATGGCCTTGGCCTACGAAATGGCATTTGACCAACGCAGCGCCCTGGCGCGCCGCATCAACCTTGGCTTTGTCACCGGAATCTTGCTCTTGTGGAACATCCGATTCAGCTACTTTTTGCTGGTTTCGTTATGGGCCATTGGGTGGGGGACGACTCGATCTGGCCGTGGATTCTTGCAGCTCATGATGGGCTGGTTGGTTCCCGCATCGGCCATTGCGACCTACTACTGGACCGTGGGTGGGCCAGAATTCTTTTACCAGTGGCTGGCTGCGCTCAAGCCGAGTTGGACGCAAACATTGCCCAGCCCCGGAGAGTGGACAGTGCTTTTCTGGCTGGTCGTCGCCATTCCGCAAACGGTGCGGGCCGCGGTTTCGGCCAAGCGCTCGAAGCGCCAGGGTCTGTACTTATCGTGGTCCGGAATCCTCGTGGCCATCATGTGGCGCATCGCACACCCCGATGCAGCGACCAGTGGGCTGCTCGCCGTTTTTGCGGCGCCCCAACTCGTCAATCTTCAAGATTACTTGCCCAAGTACTGGATGCGTATCCTGCTTGGGCCCTCGCTGCTTGCCTCAGGCCTGGTCAGCGTCTTTTGGTAAAAACAGCGCTTTGAGCTCGTGGGCGTCCTCGGGCTTCATTTTTCCCGATAAAATCAGGGCTAATTGCTTGCGGCGCAACGCGCCGTCGTAGCGACGTTGCTCTTCATCGGTCTCTGGTTCTACGGGCGGAATCGGAATTGGCCGTCCCAAGTCGTCCACCGCTACAAACGTGTAGATGGCCTCGTTGCACTTGGTCCGCTTTCCGGTGCCGCGCTGGTCCTCCATGTGCACGTCAACCCAGACTTCCATCGAGCTGCTGAACGCGCGCGAAACCTTGGATTCGAGGGTCACAATGGCTCCCTGCGGAATCGCCTCATTGAACGAAACATTATTCACCGAAGCAGTGACCACCGTACGGCGGCAGTGGCGGTGGGCCGAAATAGCGGCGCATCGGTCCATCCAACTCAAAAGTTGGCCCCCAAACAAATTGTTGAGGTTGTTCGTATCGTTCGGAAGAACAATCTCGGTCATCACCGTTAGGGATTCCGAGGGATGCTTTGGTTTCATTCGTGGTAGATCCAGATCGCCGGAAAATCCCCCTTGAGCTGAGCTTTTGCCTTGCGGGCGGCGTCTTCACTGGCAAAGGTACGCAGCGCCACCTTCTTCAATCCGACTTTGGCGTCCAGTACCTCGGCAGGATATCCAGATTTCTTCAGGTCGCTCGCGAGGCGTTCTGCGTTGGCATTTTCGGCAAAGGCGCCGACGATGAGGGCGTATTGGCCTTTTCGCTGAGGTTTGCTGAGATTGGCCTTTTTGGCGAGGTTGGCTGAGATTGGCTCGTTAGCTCCTTTAGCTGCTGGCTTGCTGGCTACTGGCGCTTTAGCTGCTGGCGCTTTAGCTGCTGGCGCTTTAGCTGCTGGCTCTTTAGCTGCTGGCTCTTTAGCTGCTGGCTCTTTAGCTGCTGGCTTGCTGGCTGCTGGCTCTTTAGCTGCTGGCTTGCTGTCGGCTTCACTTGCTGGCACTTCAGCTGGTTGGCTAGCGGGTTGGGTCGCATCTTCGCGAACGGGCTCGTTGGCGGACGTTACGAATTCTTCGACGGACGCGGTCCACGAATCCCAGGTTCGAATCAGGGTTGATTTCTGGGATTGAAACCAGTCTGAAACGTTCCAATCGATGGTGGCTTGCTGGACGGTGGTGCGCACGTTGTCTTTGGTTCCGCCAATTGCGGCAAGACCCAGGGCGCCTGCAACGATGGCTGCAGCTTGCCACGAACGCACCCGAGGGGCGTCGGCATTCGCGGGAAGTGACGGCGCAATGGACTCGGACGTGGCGAGGTCCATGCGAAATATGGGAAGGCCGAACGAGCTCGACAGGAAGTTGGCTTCGAGGCTGGCTTTGAAGGTCCACTGTGACTCGATGTGTCGCAGGCTGCCGATTCCTTGAAGCACAAGGCGGTCGCCCCGATCAAGGACGCGGCGGTACTCCGCGGTTGCGGTAGCGATAGCCTCGGCCACGCCGGCTTCATCGAGTCCTTCAATCTGCTGAAGGTGCTGGGCGAGGCATGGAGAGGTGAATTCTGCTTGGGGGCTAAAGCTCACTCGGCGGGCGGGCGGCAGAATTAGACCGGCGGGAAGCTGAATTTCGGCTCCGTAGCGGCGCACACTAAACGTTCCTAAACCATGCACCGAAACGCTATCTTCCTGAAACAGAAGAAAGGCGAGGTGTAGGTTGAGGCTGTAGTTAAGCGAGGCCATAATTCACGAATTTAGTGCGCAAGCCCAAGCGGGTCACGACTTATCAACGGGAGTTATGAACAGGTTATCCCCAGCCAGCAGCTAGAAACCAGAAACCAGTAGCCAGAAGCCAGTAACCAGAAACCAGTTGCTAAAAGAGTTTCCGGTACCCGTGGCAGTAGGGGGTTCCGCCTTTGACGTCGTAGTAGTCCTGGTGGTAGCCCTCGGCAGAGTAGAAGGGGGCTGCGGGAAGCAGTTCAGTGGCCACGTCGTAGCCCTTAGCGCGAAGCTGCTCGATGAGCGACGCGGTGAGTTCGCGTTGGGCTTCTGATTGGTAGAAGACGGCACTTCGGTACTGGGGCCCGAGGTCGGGACCTTGACCGTTGCGCTGCGTCGGGTCGTGGGTCTCAAAAAACATGCGGAGCACGGTTTCGGCCGTGGTACGAGAGGGGTCGTACTCAACCAGGCAGGCCTCGTAGTGGCCGGTCTTTTTGGTGCAGACCTCTTGGTACGTGGGGTTTTCGACGTGACCGCCGGTGTAGCCCACGGTGGTGGCGACGACGCCGTCGATGCGCTTGAGGAAGTACTCGGTTCCCCAAAAGCAGCCTGAGGCGAGAATGAGGGTTTCGTTTCCGGGTTGGGCAGGGGCAGCGGGCATTAACGACACGGGTGCAGAATTTTTAGTGGGTTGGGCACAGGCCGACAAGGTGCTAAGCACACCTAGGGCACAAAGTTGAAGGAGTCGGCGCATACTTAGGTAACGCATGCTGGGCCAAAGGGTTTACATTCCCATGTCGTCACCACCGCTCCCCATTCCACCGGGACCCATTCCGCGTCCGCTTCGTGGCATGCTGCGGTCTTGCTTTCCAAAATTGTACTGAAGGGTGAGGAACGCAATCCGGCTTTCGCGGTAGCGCGTAAAGTAGATGTCGGTGTACGGGGGGTGCTGTTCAATGCGGAATCGGCGCTGGTTAAACACATCGCTGAGTCGAACAGTCATCGAAAGCTTGTTTTTAATCAAATCGTACTTATATCCAAGGTCCCAAGCCTGCATTCCCCGAAAGTACCCTTGACCGGTGGGTCCAGCGCCCATTTGATTGAAGGTTACTTGGATTTGGTGAGCTGCGGTAGGGTTGTACATCATGTTGGCTCGCCCCGACCAACCAAATCCGGATTGGGTCAAACCAGCTTGAAGATTTTGGGCATTGATGACGGACCAAAAGGCGTCCCCAGAGGCCTGAAGACTCCATTTTTTGCCCCATCGCGCCATAGTGTTGGCACTCAATCCGTATCGATCACGGGTATCGTAGTTCGCCCAGGTAACCGTCACAAGTCCGCTTCCGTCGACCTGAAGGAACCTAGAAAACATGTTCGTCGTATGCTGCACGTACCCGTTGAGCGTCGCAGAACCCCATTTGGCGTACTTCGCAGCACTTAACTCAAATGCGTGGGTGTACTCGGGCATAAGCAGTGGATTTCCCTTACGAAACGACTGCGGATTCGAGTAGTCCACGATGGGGTTGAGCTGCTCCTCGCCAGGACGATTGACCCGCATGGCATAACTCGCTTGAAATTCAGTGCCTTTTTTGGGAGAGTAGGTCACGAATGCACTAGGAAAGTAGCCGGGGTAGGTGAAGTCCAATTTACTTCCAGTTTTGAGAATAAAACTGAGGTTGGCAACCTCGTACCGCATTCCAAGTTGCGCCTTCCATTTCGGGTTAAAGACGTACCCATAGGTCGCGTATGCTGCATGAACCCATTGCCACTGGTCGACAGATTGAGTGCGCAACGTGTCCTCGATAAATGAGCTGCTGAACGGCGAATCGAGGTACATCGCATCTCGGCGGCTATCACGTGCAAAGTAGGTGCTTCGACCACCCAAACTGAGTTTGCTCTTGCTGTTCAGTACTTGTTCTGCGTCGGTCTGAATATTAAAGTTCTCTGTAGTCTCATTTGTTTCAAACCGCTGCAGGTATACACCGCCGTAGGTTAGTAACGTTGGATATCCCATATCAGCCGTGAACTGATTGTTGTTCCACTCTTCACGACTTCGGTCCGAGTAGTTAACATCTATAGTCCACTTTTCTCCGTCAGTTTTGAACTTGCGCTCAAGGCGCAAGGCGATGTCGCCATTGGCGGAACCGCGGTCACTCGTGGCTCGCTGAACTGCCGTCAACTTGGTGTTCAAGGAGGCATTTTCGTATGAAGTGCTATCTGATTCAGTCCGTTGGTCCTGGCTTAGTCCAACCGATAGGTTGGCATTCCACACTTTGGATAGTGGAAGGTCTATTCCGAGTCGGCCATTCAAACCACCGCCAAGATTGGTACCGTACGACCAATGACGCTGGGTGTACGTCGTATCGGGGAATCCAAAAAAACGTTCAACGGTTCCGCCCGAAAAACTCTCACGGTTGTCCCAGGCAAGGTTGGAGAATACACGAAGCTTGCCCACTGGAACCGAAATACTTGCCGAGGCGTTGTACTTGTCGTTCGTTCCAATACCAGCCACTACGTTGCCGTTCAGTGGGAGCTCGCGGTTCTTTTTGGTCACGATGTTGATGACGCCACCTGAACCTTGGGCGTCAAACTGTGCGCCCGGGTTGGTGATGACTTCGACGCGCTGCACGCTTCCGGCGGGGAGTCGGTCAAAGGCGTTGGTTCCGCTGAATCCGAGCAGCGAGGCTGGTCGGCCGTCAATGAGGATGGTGACGTTTTCGTCGCCGCGCAGCTGCACGTTGCCGTCCATGTCAAGCGACACGTTGGGGACTTGGCGAAGGACGTCGGTGCCGGTTCCGCCCTGAACGTTGAGGTCTGACGCGACGTCGTAGACCTTGCGGTCCATGCCCAACAGGGCGCGTGCGGCTTGGCCTTCGACCTTGGCTTCTTCGAGTTCGGTGGTGCTGGCGATGGCCTTCAAAATGCCCAACTTGATTGGGGTTCCCTTGGCCTCAATCGGGCGCATCACGGGCTGGTACCCCAGCGGACGCGCCACGAGTCGGTAGCTGCCGTTGGGCACATTGAGCTGAAAGTTGCCCTGCGCGTCGGTCACCGTCTGGCTGATCGGTCCGTCGGCCCCCATCACCCGCACGGCGGCGTTCGGAATCGGTTCTTCGCCATCGACCACCTGGCCCACAATAAGGGTTTGCGCGAGCAGGGGCGTCGCCGCGAGGGCGACCCAGAGGGCGAGGATTCGAAGGAACATATTCATCAGACGGTGGCTTGGGTCAAAGGTTAAGTGGGGTGCGGTGTGGGGCGCGGAACCTGCGGTCACCCGCAGCAGCTGAGGCGCCGTTTACCGCAAAAATCCGGCCGAAATTAGGTGTTCGGCAATTTGTACGGCGTTCGTTGCGGCCCCCTTGCGCAGGTTGTCGGCCACAATCCACAGGTGAATCGAGCGGTCGCAGACTACGTCTTCGCGGATGCGGCCCACAAAAACTTCGTCGCGGCCCTCGGCAAAGCGGGGCATGGGGTAGTCTTTGGCGGCGGGGTCGTCTTGAACCACCACTCCGGGCATCGCTGCCAAGAGCTGGCGCACCTCCTCGAGCGATGGACGTGCGTCGCGAAAGGTCACGAGCACCGACTCAGAGTGTCCACCCTGAACCGGAACCCGAACCGCCGTCGCACTCACCCCGACCGAATCGTCGCCGAGGATTTTTTTGGTCTCGTGGTGCAGCTTCATCTCCTCTTTGGTGTACCCGTTCTCGAGAAACACGTCGCAGTGTGGAATGCAGTTCTTATCAATCGGGTAGGCGTAGGCCATCGGGCCGTCGAAGTTGCCTGCGCGTTCGTTCGCGAGCTGGTCCACGGCCGCCTTGCCGGTTCCAGTCACGCTTTGGTAGGTGCTGACGCGCACCGTGCGGATGGGGTGCACGTCGTGCAGCGGCTTGAGCGCCATCACCAGCTGAATCGTTGAGCAGTTGGGGTTGGCGATGATCTTGGCGTCGGCCGTCAGGGCGTCGGCGTTGATTTCGGGCACTACGAGCGGAATTCCCGGCTCCATGCGCCACGCAGAACTGTTGTCGACCACAAAGCATCCTACTTCGGCGAACTTGGGCGCCCACTCGAGCGAGGTGGTTCCGCCCGCCGAAAAGATGGCGAGGTCGGGCTTCAGCGCCACGGCCTCGTCGAGGGTGCGCACGACGTAGTCGGCTCCGTTCCAGTGTAAAATGCTTCCCGCGGATTTTTCGGAGGCCACCGGAATAAATTCCGTGACAGGAAACCTACGTTCCACAAGGACTTTTCGCATGACTTCGCCGACCATTCCGGTGGCACCAACTAGAGCTAAACGCATAGCGCGGCAGGGGGATTTAGGTTTGACGCAAAAGTACGGATGATGAACAGGTTAATTGCGTTGAGCCTTGGGCTGCTTGCCCAGGGCCTTTGGGCCCAGTGGGGCCCGTGGACCGAGGATTGGTCGGCCGGCTTGCCGGCGTGGCAGGGCGACACCTTCGCCTTCGACGGCGGGGCGGAACTGCGTTTGGCAGCTCCCGCAGCCGGAACCTATGCGCTCTGGCGCTCCGGCCTGGGGGCTCGGCCGGCCCAGGCCTCGGGCCGCGTGCGCCTCGACTTCAACCCCTCGTCGTCCAATTTCACATTTTGGGAGGTTCGCGACACGGTCACCTCGGGCGGCTACCGCCTCGAATTCGGCCGCAGCAGCGACCAGTTGCGGCTCACGCGGCGTTCGGACGGAATGCTGCTGGCCGCGAGTCCCTCGGGTTTGCTTGATCGTCCCACCTCAGTCGTTGATTGGGTGTGGACCTGGGATTCTGCGGCCGGCCACCGGCTCGCTTGGGTCCTTCGCGACACCCTCGGTGTGCTGCTCGACAGCGGTTCCGCCTGGGGCAATGCCGACTCGAGCGCTCAGGTCTTGGGCGAAGTGCGCTTCGGAGCCACCGTGACGGCCACGCGGACGCGCAGCGTCCGCTGGGGCCCCTTGTCGTTTGCTGCGGCGGCGCCGCAG
>JBDLUG010000072.1:0-8165 GCA_039805405.1 Bacteroidota bacterium | reverse complement strand
AAAAATTTGTTATTGTGGTTTGTACACTAAGTCGTTTTATTACTATGTTTGCAAAGAATTCCCTCATATGGGGCGGATTCATCAAGGGTTGTGAAACGTCGCTGTAAAAAGCGGCGTTTTTCATTTAAGGCCACTTTAGTTTTGTTTTGGCTCGCGGAACCCGTTCGCATTAGGCTGGTTAGCCGCCAAATGTTGGAGCTGTCCATTATTAAGAATTATTAAAAATAACAGGGTGGTGGGGTACCTTTGACTCCATGAAACGGTTTTTTTTCGTTTGTCTGGCTTTAACCCGTTTCGCCGCGCTGGCCCAGGTCGACTCTGCCGCTGAAGCGCTATCTGAGGTGGTCGTTTCTGGAACACTTTACCAAACCTCTAAGTCGACGAGTCCGGTAAATATTGATGTCGTCCACCGGGGGTTTCTTTCGCGGCAAGGCGTTCCAAGTATTTTTGAATCCCTTCAATTCATTAACGGCATTCGGCCCCAAATCAATTGTGGTGTATGCAGCACGGGGGATATTCATATCAACGGAATGGAAGGCCCGTATACCATGGTCTTGATTGACGGCAATCCAGTAGTCAGTGGACTCGCCACGGTATACGGCTTGATGGGGATCCCGAATTCGCTTATTGAACGCATTGAAATTGTAAAAGGTCCAGCGTCCACTTTGTACGGCTCTGAAGCACTGGCCGGGGTTATTAACATCATCACCAAGAATCCCGAGGTGGTCCCGGCTGCTGCAGTAGAACTCGTGGCCACTACCCATGGCGAACGCACGGTAGACCTTAGTCTTACTACCTCCAAGAAGCCCAAGTACAAGAGCTTCATTGGCTTGCATCTTTACGGGAACAACCGCATCCTCGACTTCAACGAAGACGGATTTACGGACCTTCCGTTGCACGGTCGTTTTAGCTTAATGCACCGGGGCGTGCTTCACCATGCTTCCGGATACCGCATTAGTATGTATGGACGAATTTTTGGAGAAAATCGATGGGGCGGTCAAATCGACTTTAACCCGAAAGACCGAGGCCTTGACCTTGCGTACGGAGAACACATTCGCACCCAGCGTCTTGAACTTTCGGGTACTGCGCGCGGGCCAAAAACTCGTGACCCTCAATTAATGTGGAGTTGGACAACCCACCATCAAGACTCGTACTACGGAACAACTCCGTACAAAGCTCAACAGCACATCGGGTTTGTGCAAAACTCATGGGAGCGTCGCATTGCGCGATGGACGCACGTGACCGGCCTTGCTTTACGCGCTACGTACTACAACGACAACAGCCCCGCCACTGATGATCCAAGTCTGTACTGGACCCTCTTGCCTGGTGTGTTTTCTCAAGTCCAGCACCACATAAGTCCTCAATGGCAGCAACTCATTGGGCTTCGCGCAGATTACGCAGAGCACCACGGCCCAATTTTAACCCCGCGCTACAATTTGCTCTACAGAACGCCAAACAAAGGTGTGGAATTTCGGCTTGGTGGTGGACGAGGGTTCCGAATTGCAAACGTCTACACCGAAGACCACGCCGCACTCAGTGGATCAAGAACCGTTGTTTTTGAAGAGGCGCTCAACCCCGAGACCTCTTGGAACACTCATACCAACGTCACACTTCGCTACCGCCGAAGACGTTTTTTTGGCACGGCTGAATTGGGTGCATTTACCACGTACTTCAGCAACCAAATTGTGCCCGACTACAGCAATTCGCAAGAAATTCGCTACGCTAATTTGGACGGATTTTCACTGAACAGAGGGGTTAGTGCATCCCTTTCGCTCGGCACGACACTTGGACTAAAGGCTTCTCTTGGAGCTACCTTTTTGGACAATTTTATCGTAGATGCGGACGGCACCCGTTCGGTACCTATGCTGACAGAGCGGTTTCAGGGCGTGTGGGATTTTTCCTACACCCGAGCGCGGTATACGGTTTCTTATGCCGGAAACTTAATTGGTCCAATGGAGCTCCCGCTGCTTGGTCCGACGGACCCGCGAAGTTCACGATCTCCTTGGTTCAGCATTCAAAATGCCAGTGTTCAACGAACCTTCACGCATTTTAATCTTAGCATTCACGGATACAATTTGCTCAACTTTACGCCTTCCCCAGACCGAATTGCCCGAGCTAACGATCCGTTTGATCGCAACGTCTTGTTTGACCCCAACGGAACCGCCTTGGCCACCCCCGAAAATCCCTATGCCTTAGTTTTTGACCCCTCTTCGGTATTTTCTTCTTTTCAGGGGAGGCGATGGGGTATAAAGCTGAGTTGGAGTGTAGATTAGTTCCTGTGGACCCCTATTTTACGCCGTTTTTAACCCCATTAGCATTGGCCGAGCGCTACGCACAGCTCGCCCCTTTGCTGCACCGCACGCCCGTGCTGCATTCGACGAGCCTGGACGCTTGGGCCCGCGCCGAGGTGCATTTTAAGTGCGAAAACTTTCAAAAATCCGGAGCGTTTAAAATGCGCGGCGTCACCAACGCCCTTCGCGAATTAACCGCCAAGGGCCTTCCCGAGGGCGGGGTCTGTACCCATTCCTCAGGCAACCACGGCCAAGCCCTGGCCTGGGCTTCGGCAGCGCTCGGGATTCCGTGCACCGTGGTCATGCCGAGCAACGCGCCGCAGTTCAAAAAAGACGCCGTGCGCACTGCTGGCGGACGCATTGTCGAGTGCACGCCCACCCTTGCGGCCCGCATCGAAGCTGTCGCCCAGGTGGTCGCGGCCACAGGTGCGGTCGAAATTCACCCCTCAAATCAGGCTCCCGTCATCTTGGGTCAAGGGTCGGCCGCCTGGGAACTTCTTGAGGACTGCGCCGCCCGCAGCATTGCACTCGACTGGGTGGGCGTTCCGGTTGGCGGCGGTGGTCTTTTGGCCGGAACCGGCTTCGCCGTTGCCCGCTGGAACGAGCTTCACGGAACCTCAGTGCGCGTATTCGCCGGCGAACCAACCGGAGCCGACGACGCAGCCCGCAGCCTCGCCTCGGGTCAGATCGAACACAACCTCAACCCCCAAACCGTGTGCGACGGCATGCGCACCGAGCTGGGCGACGTGAATTTTCCGGTAATTCAGTCGACGGTTGACGCGATTCACACTGTCGAAGATTCCGAAATTTTAGCCGCACAGCGCCTGATTGCTGACCGCCTCAAAATCATTGTCGAAACCAACTGCGCCCCGCCACTCGCGGCCGTGGCCAAGCACCCCGAAGTATTTCGCGGGCAGCGGGTCGGAATCGTACTCAGCGGCGGAAACCTAGACCTCGCAGCCCACGTTTGGGGTCCGGCGTCATTGTAGGAGGACTTCCGCGGGAATATGAAGTTCCCGGTGGAGCACACGGGCCACCTCAAGGGTAATGGGCTTTTTGCGGTTCAAAATCATGGACACATAGGCCTTACTCCCAATTTTTCCGACTAAATCACGGTTCCGTAGCCCAAGCTCTTCCATTTTTAACCGCACGGCCTCGATGGGATCTGGCAATGGGACCGGATGGTGCTCGTCCTCATACTTTTTGATGAGCAAAAGTGCCACTTCAAGTTGGTTTCCGAGTGGGGTTCCAGGAGCAACGCCTGCGTCTAGTTGGGCATCAACCCAATCCAAGCAGTCTTCGTACTGAGCCTCAGAGCGGATTACGGCTAATTCCATCAGTTTACTTCTTTTTCGGTTGAACTACGGCCACATCAATTCGATTGTACTCAGCATGGGTGCCAAACCACTTGATCTGAACGACTCGAAACGCAAAGACCAATCGAACAACGAGTCGGAATTTGGTGCCGAGAATATCAAAAACAACCCGGTCGTCCCCCACAATACTGGCCGAAGGGTAGGCCGCTTTGAGTTCGTTCCAATTTCGAAAAGATGCCATTCGGAATTCGTGATACCATTCACGAAGGGCCCTTGATGCCTCGGGGTGTACAGTGGCATAAGCATTAATTGCTCTTCGGTTAATGATGTTGAACATTCCACAAACGTAAAGATAGTTCACCAATAGTAAACATTTACATCCATTTAACCTCGGATCACGCCAAGGGGTCTGTTCCGCCCTGCGGAGCGCAGCGATTACCTTTGTAGCTATGTCTGCTGAATCAAATACGCCCCAGCCCGTAGGGAGCTACCCCGCGACCCGCCGCGTGGGCAACTTGCTGTTTATTTCTGGAATGGGTCCGCGCCTTCCGAAGAGTCCGGCTGCGGCCAGCTCCGTGCCGGGATTGCGCCTGGACGCCAATGGGAACTATTTGGAATTCAGCTTTGAAGACCAGGTCCACAGCGTGATGGCCAACGTGAAGTCGGCGCTCGAAGAAGCCGGCGGCCGCTGGGACCAGCTGGTCGACATCACCGTGTTTTTGACCGACATGAAGCGCGATTTTGCCGCCTTCAACCGCATCTACGCCGAGTACTTTGCTGACGTGGACCCCAAGCCCTGCCGCACTACGGTGCAGGTTACGGCGCTTCCGACCCCCATCGCGGTGGAACTTAAATGCATCGCCGCGCTATGAAGTTTACCGAACGCGGGTCGCTGAACTTGCCCGAAATCCAGCGCGAAATCCTCGAATACTGGAAGGCCGAAGGCGTTTTTGAAAAGTCGCTTCGCGAAGGTGCGCCGTCGTTTGTGTTCTATGAGGGTCCGCCCTCGGCCAACGGCATGCCCGGGATCCACCACGTGATGGGCCGTGCCATCAAAGACCTTTTTTGCCGCTACAAGACCCAAAAAGGGTTCCGCGTCGACCGCCGCGCCGGCTGGGATACCCACGGACTGCCGGTAGAGTTGGGCGTTGAAAAGGAGTTGGGCATCACCAAAGAGGCCATCGGCAAGACCATTAGCGTCGCCGACTACAACGCCGCCTGCCGCGAGGCCGTGATGCGCTACACCGACGTGTGGAACCGCCTCACCGAGCAAATGGGCTACTGGGTCGACCAAGAAAACCCCTACGTCACCTACACCACCAAGTACATCGAGTCGGTGTGGTGGCTGCTGGGCGAGCTGCACCGCAAGAACCTACTCTACAAGGGCTACACGATTCAGCCCTATTCGCCCAAGGCCGGAACCGGCCTGAGCTCGCACGAACTCAACCAGCCGGGCTGCTACCGCGACGTAACCGACACCTCGGTGACCGCGCAGTTTGCCGTGGTGGCCAGCGACCAAAGCCGCACCCTGTTTGGCGACCGCGCGGTGCACCTGCTCGCGTGGACGACGACGCCCTGGACGCTGCCGTCGAACACGGCCTTGACCGTGGGGCCGAACATCGAGTACAGCCTGATCGCCACCACCAACCCCTACACGGGCCTCGAGGTCAATGTGATTTTGGCCAGCGCCTTGGTGGCCAACTACTTCAAAACTGAAGAAGAGGGCGGAACCTGGACCCGCCTATCTACCGCAAAAGGCAGCGACCTCGTGGGGCTCCGCTACGAACAGCTTCTTCCCTATGCCCTGCCGTACCAAGACGCCGATCAGGCATTTCGCGTGATTCCGGGCGACTTTGTCACCACCGAAGACGGAACCGGCATCGTGCACACCGCGCCAACCTTTGGCGCCGACGACGCCCGCGTGGCAGCCGCCGCTGGGGTTCCGCCTATGCTCGTACTCGATTCCGAAGGCAATCCCGTGCCGCTCGTCGACCTTCAGGGCCGATTTGTGGCGCAGGCAGGTTCGCTCGCCGGTAAGTATGTGAAAAACAGCTACTACGAGGCTGGTCAAGAGCCCAAGCTGAGCGTCGACGAAGAGATCGCCATTCAGCTCAAAACCGACAACAAGGCCTTCAAGGTGCAGAAGTACGTGCACAGCTACCCGCACTGCTGGCGCACCGACAAGCCTGTGCTCTACTACCCGCTGGACAGCTGGTTCATTCGCAGTACCGCGGCCAAGCAGCGCCTTCAAGAGCTCAACACCACCATCAACTGGAAGCCCGCAAGCACCGGCACCGGACGCTTTGGCAACTGGCTCGAAAACCTCAACGACTGGAACCTCAGCCGCAGCCGCTACTGGGGCATTCCGTTGCCCATTTGGCGCAGCGAAGACGGCCGCGAAGAGGTGTGCATCAGCTCGCTTGAGCAGCTCCGCGCCGAACTCGAGCGCAGCGTGGCCGCAGGTCACATGGCGACCAACCCCTTGGCCGACTTTAGGCCGGGCGACATGTCAGACGCCAACTACGCCGGGGTCGACCTGCACCGCCCGTTTGTGGACGACTGGGTGCTCGTCGGGGCCAGCGGGCAGCCGCTCTACCGCGAAAAAGACCTCATTGACGTGTGGTTTGATTCGGGAGCCATGCCGTACGCCCAGGTGCACTACCCCTTTGAGCATAAGGACGCGATCGACGGCCGCACCGCCTTCCCCGCGGACTTCATCGCCGAGGGCGTCGACCAAACCCGAGGCTGGTTCTTCACCCTGCACGCAATCGCCGGAATGGTGTTTGACTCCGTGGCCTACAAAACCGTGGTTTCGAACGGATTGGTCCTCGACAAGAACGGCCAAAAAATGTCGAAGCGCCTGGGCAACAGCATCGACCCCTTTGAGGCGATGGCGAAGTACGGCAGCGACGCCCTGCGCTGGTACATGCTCACCAACGCCCAGCCCTGGGACAACCTCAAGTTTGATCCCGACGGCGTGACCGAGGTGCAGCGCAAGTTCTTCGGAACCCTTCACAACACCTACGGATTTTTTGCACTCTACGCCAACGTCGACGGGTTCGATCCGAAGGCACCGCAGGTTCCGCACCGTGACCGACCCGAACTGGACCGCTGGATTTTAAGCCGACTGCACAGCGTGGTGGCTGAAGCCACCGAGGCCATGGAAGCCTACGAACCGACGCGCGCCTTCAGGCCCGTGGCCGACTTTGTGGTCGACGAGCTGAGCAACTGGTACGTGCGCCTCAGCCGGCGCCGATTCTGGAAGGGCGCAATGGGCGACGACAAGCTGTCGGCCTTTCAAACCCTGCACGAGTGCCTCGACACGGTGGCGCGATTGATGGCCCCGCTGGCTCCGTTTTATGCCGAGCAACTCTACCGCGACCTGAATGGCCCGGCGGAATCGGTGCACTGGAGCCGGTTCCCCGAGTCGGATGCCGCGCGCACCGACGCCGACCTCGAGCGCCGCATGGACTTGGCCCAGCGCATGACGAGCTTGGTGCTCAGCGTCCGCAAAAAAGAAAAGGTCCGCGTGCGCCAGCCGCTGCCGCGCATTGTGGTTCCAGTACTCAACCCCACGCAGCACGCCGACTTGGACGCGATTGAAGAGTTGCTACTCAGCGAGGTCAACGTCAAGCACCTCGAACGCGTCGAGCCCCATTCCGGTCTTTTTGTACAGCGCGCCAAGCCCGACTTCAAGGCCCTTGGGCCCAAGGTGGGTCCGCGCATGAAGACGGTTTCGGCCGCGCTTTCGGCCTTGACCGACGCCCAGCTGCGCAGCCTCGAGGCCGACGGCCAGCTTCAACTCGAACTCTCTGACGGCCCCTACACGGTGGATCCGGGCGACGTCTTGGTGGTGACCGACGACATTCCCGGCATGTCGGTGGCCAGCGAGCGCGGAACCCTTTTGGCCGTAGACCTTCAGCTCAGCCCCGAGCTGCTCGCCGAAGGTTTGGCGCGCGAGGCCGTCAACCGCATTCAAAACTTGCGCAAAGACAGCGGACTGGACATCACCGACCGCATAGAGCTGTGGATTTCGGGGGCTCCTGAAGCGTGCGACGCCGTGGCCAAGCACCGCGACTACGTAGCGGCTGAAACGCTTGTAGCCCAGTGGGGGCGCGATTCCGCGCCGAGTGACGCGCATTCCACCGAGACCGACCTCGAGGGCTTGACGGTAACGCTTTCGTTAAAAAAAGTGTAGATGTCTTGCATAGGAGTTCAGATTGACTAAATTCGGGCCTCTTATGGAACCCACTATTCGCTATTCCGACGCCGAACTCGACGAGTTTCGCCAGCTGATTCAGTCCAAGATTGATAAAGCTGAAGAAGACCTGCGCATTCTCAAGGAGCAGTTTACCAACAACATGGACAACGGCACCGAGGATACCGCGCCGATGTTCAAAAGCTTTGAAGAGGGCTCTGAAACGATGAGCAAAGAAGCCAACGCCATGCTCGCGGCTCGCCAAGAGAAGTTCTTGCGCGACCTCAAGGCGGCGCTCGTGCGCATCAGCAACAAGACCTACGGAGTCTGCCGCGTGACCGGCAAGCTCATTGAAAAGGA